>LNFD01000237.1 GCA_001464255.1 Actinomycetales bacterium Ga0077552
CGTCGGCGTCGTCTACGCGGCCGCCGCGCTGCTGAGCCCCCTGCCGCGGCTGCACATCGAGCAGACGGTGAGCGCTGCGGTCGACGAGCCCTGGGCGGCCGCCGTGCCGCTGCCCGATGCGGGCTCGACGGCGCTGCTCGCCGAGAGCGGCACGCCCGTGCTCGCGGGCGGCAGCGAACCGCGGCCCATCGCCGGGGTCGCGAAGCTCGTGCTCGTGAGCGTCGCTCTCGCCGCCGAGCCGCTCGGCGTGGGTGCATCGGGGCCCGCGATCACGATCGACCAGTCCGCGGTCACCCGCTCCCGGGCGCTCGACGAGGCCGGTGCTCGCACCGTCGAGGTGGTGTTCGGGCAGACCTGGACCCGCCGCGACCTCATCGCCGCGACCCTGCTCGGCTCGGGCAACAACACCGCCGAGCTGCTCATCGACTCGGTGTTCGGCGATCTCGACGGCTACCTCGCGGCGGCGCGCACCTGGCTCGACGAGCAGGGCCTCACGAGCACGACCGTCGTCGACGGCACGGGTCTCGACCCGGGATCGCTCTCGACCGCCGGCGAGCTCGCGCAGCTCGGCCGCCTCGCACTCGAGAACCCCGTGCTCGCCGAGCTGCTCACGACGCGCCCGACCGAGACGTCGGCGAGCACGAGGTTCGTCGACCAGTCGACGTTCGTCGACGAGCTCGGCACGATCGGGCTCTCGCGCAGCTACACCGATGCCGCGGGAGTGTGCGTGCTGCTCGCGGTGCCCGTCGGGGACGAGACCGTCGTCGTCGTACTGCTCGGGCAGCCCGGGTACGCCGGGGCCGAGGATTCCGCGACCGCGATCGTCGACGGCGTGCGCGACGCCGTGCGGACCGTCGAGGTGGTCGCCGCGGGCGAGGTCGTCGCGATCGCACGGGCATCGTGGGGGCAGTCGACCGAGCTGGTCGCGACGGAGTCGGTGTCGGTCAGCTCGACGCAGCTCGAGGGCCTGGGTGTGCGGTTCGAGGCCGCGTCGCGCTCGACGATCGTTCAGGGCGCCGACGCGGGCAGCCTCGTCGTGACCGCCGACGGCGTCGAGCAGGTCGTGCGCCTCGAGTCGACGAGCGCGATCGGCGAGCCCGGCGTGCTGTGGCGCTTCGCCGACCCGCTCACCGTCATCGAGCGCTGGACAGGCTGAGCCCGTCGAGGTGCTCGTCGGCGGTGCTGCCGCGCCCAACGATCCCAGTTGCGGGCGAAGGCCTCGCCGTCGCGCGCGATCGCGCGGCGGCGCCGCTCGGCGTCGTCGGCCAGCTCGACCCACACGGCCCGGTGCGCGAGCGCGCGGGCGGCGGGGCTGATGGCACCGCATCCCTCGATGATGAGGTCGCGCGCGGGGTCGAGCTCGTGCCAGGCGCCGGGCTCGTCGTCGACCCAGTTCCACGAGCGCCAGCGCGGCGGCCGCCCCTCGGCGAGCGCCCGCAGCACGTGCTCGAGCACGTGGGCCTCGCCCGCCTCGAGGCCGTCCCACCCCGGGTAGACGTCGTCGAGGCTCAGCAGCTGCGCGCCCGTTCGGGCGGCGAGCGCCGTGGCGTAGGTCGTCTTGCCCGAGCCCGAGCGCCCGTCGATGAGGGTGATGCGCGGGGCCGCGCGCTCAGCCGATGACACTCGTGAACTCCCCCGTGAGCACCGCCGCCGCCACGGCGACGACCGAGATCGCGATGCCGACGGCGACGACGACCGAATCGGATGCCCGCCACGGCGACGGCCGCACCCACGTGCGCGGGCCGGGGGCGCCGACGCCGCGCGCCTCCATGCCGATCGCGAGCGCCGAGCCGCGGCGGATCGACAGCACGAGCAGCGCGAACACCAGGCCCAGAGCTCGGCGCACCCGGCCGCGGTCGCCGAGGCCGCGGGCGCGCCGCGCCCGCTCGAGGAGCCGGGCGTCGTCGCGCAGCACGGTCAGCAGGCGCAGCGCGGCGACGCCCCCGAGCACGAAGCGGCCGGGCAGGCGGAGGTTCTGGCCGAGGGCATCCCCCAGCCGCGTTGCATCGGGGCGGGCGAACAGGGCGATCGCGGGGATGCCGATGGCAAGGATGCGCAGCAGGGTGGCGAGGGCGAGCTCGAGCGAGCCGTCGCTGATGCGCACGAGCAGGAACTCGGCGTAGACGGTGCCCGAGGCGCGGCCGTAGAGCACGACCGCGGCGGCGGCGATCGGGGCCGCGATGAGCACGGGCGCGGTGCGGCGCAGCAGGGTGCCGATCGGGATGCCCAGGAGCGGGATGAGCAGCAGCTGCAGGGCGAGGGCGACCGCGGCCGAGACGACGTCGAGCGTCGTGACGAGCAGCAGGGCCGGCACGAGCGAGGCTGCGATGGCGGCGACGGGGTTGAGCCGCTCGCCGAGCGGCGTGCGGCCGGTTCGCTCATTCGGGCTCACCGGTATGGAACCGGGCGTGTCGGGTCGCTCAACCGGCGTGTCACCGCCGTCGACCCGATCGACGGCACGCGCGGCGCCGAGCGCGGACAGGGCGACCTCGCGCGCGCCGAGCGCCGCCACGAGCTCGCGGTCGTGCGTGGCCATGACGACCGCTCCCCCGGCATCGCGGTGCGCCGCGAGCAGAGCGGCGAGCTCGGCCCACGTGCGGGCGTCCTGCCCGAAGCTCGGCTCGTCGAGCAGCAGCACGGCGGGCGCGGCGGCGAGCGCGGTCGCGACCGAGAGCCGGCGCTGCTCGCCGCCGCTGAGCGAGAACGGGCTCGCGTCGGCGAGATGCCGCAGCCGCAGCCGGTCGAGCAGCGCGTCGACCCGGGAATCGTCGACCCCGCCGAGCGCGAGCTCGTCGCGCACGGTCGCGGCAACGAACTGGTGCTCGGGGTTCTGGAACACGACGCCGAACCGATCGGCGAGCTCGGCCGAGCTCCAGCCGGCGGGCTCGCCCGCCCCGAGCGCGTCGATCGAGCCGGCGGCGGGCGGCAGCAGGCCCGCGAGCGTGAGCAGCAGCGTGCTCTTGCCGGCGCCGTTCGCCCCTGTCAGCGCGACGACCTCTCCCGCGCGCACGACGAGATCGAGACCGAGGTCGATCGGCTCGCCGCCGGCCGGCCGTACCGCGAGCCCGGTGGCCCGCAGCAGCTCGTCGCCCGGCACCGCGATCGGGGCAGGGGGATGCTCGGGCCCGCGCCCGGGAACCCGCACACCCCCCTGCGCGAGCCGCGCGCCCTGCTCGCCGAGCACGGCGGCGACGGGCCCGTCGGCCACGACCCGCCCGGCCTCGAGCACGACGACGCGGTCGACGAGGGGCGCCCACACGTCGACGCGGTGCTCGACGACCACGAGCGTGAGCCCGTGCTCGACGACGAGTGCGGCCACGGCGGCCGCGACCTCGTGCACCCCGGCCGGGTCGAGCTGCGCGGTCGGCTCGTCGAGCAGCAGTGCGCCGGGCCGCATGGCGAGCACGCCCGCGAGCGCGAGGCGCTGCTGCTGCCCGCCCGAGAGCCGTCGTGTGTCGGCATCGGCGAGCGCCGCGAGGCCGACGGCCTCGAGCGCGCGCGGCACCCCAGCCAGGATCTCGTCGACGGGCTCGCCGAGGTTCTCGGGCCCGAAGGCGACGTCGTCACGGGCGCGCGCGAGCACGAGCTGGGCATCCGGATCCTGCAGCAGCAGCCCGACGCGACCGCGCGCGGCACCCGCCTCGCGGTCGTCGACGGTCAGCGCACCCTGCCGCTCGCCCTCGTCGGCCCCGCCGAGCACCCCGGCCCAGGCCTGCAGCAGCGTCGACTTGCCGCTGCCCGAGGCGCCGAGCAGCAGCACGCGCTCGCCCGGCGCGATCGCCAGGTCGAGGTCGACGAGCACGGGGGCGGCGCGCCCGGCCGGGGTCCAGCTCCAGCCGAGCGCGCCGAGCGCCGCCGCGGGCGCCGTCGTCACGCCTCGGATCGTGCGTCCTCGGTCGCGGCCGGCGCCGCCGGAATCGGCGTCGCACCCTCCCGACCGGCGGCGAAGCGCGACAGGGCGCCCGTGCGGGCGAGGCCGCGCACGAGCAGCCAGCTGCCGAGGCCAGCGATGAGCGCGCCCGAGACGATCGCGCTCGCGGCGTAGACGACCATGAACTCGGGGCGGGTGCCCGCGTAGTAGAACGTGAGATCCATGATCACGAGTCCGACACCGGCGCCCATGCCCGCGAGGATGGCGGGCAGCAGCCCCCACGCGCGGTAGAGCAGGATGGCGAAGACGATCTCGGCGCCGAGGCCCTGCACGAGCCCCCAGGCGAGAGCCGTCCAGCCCCACATGCCGCCGAGCAGGGCCGAGACGGCCGCGGCCACGAGCTCGCCGTACAGCGCGGCGCCGGGCTTGCGCACGACGAGGCCGACGAGCACGGCCGGGAACAGCCAGATCGCGTACATGAGCGCCTGCAGGCCCGGCAGGGCGACCTCGAGCGGCGCCGTGACGGGCGAGTAGACGAGGTTCCACAGCGTCATGACGAGGCCGCCGGCGACGCCGAGCACGCTCGCGACGACGATATCGATGACCCGCCACTGCGGCGAGAAACGGGGACGGGTGGGGGATGCTGCGGTCGTGACCATGAGAATCGTGCCTTTCGCTCTGCGCGGGCACGACGGTCGTGCCCGCAGATCGGGTTGGCACGGGTGCGAGAAGTCCTCCCTGCGCCGGCATGATCCGGATCAGGTTCGACGGTCGAAGCGTGAGTGCGCTTCCTCTCAGCCCGGTTCACCGGACTCCCGTGTACAGGGGAAAGTGTATGCCGGTTCACCTAGGATCGCGGCATGGAATTCGCCTTCTCCCCCGAGCTGCTGATCGCCTTCGCCACGCTGCTCGTGCTCGAGATCATCCTCGGCATCGACAACGTCATCTTCATCTCGATCCTCGCGGCGAAGCTTCCGCCCGAGCAGCAGAACAAGGCGCGCGTGCTGGGCCTCTCGCTCGCGATGATCATGCGCATCCTGCTGCTGTTCGCGGCCAGCTGGATCATCAGCCTCACGAACGACCTCTTCGAGCTCTTCGGCATGGGCTTCTCGGGCCGCGACCTCATCCTCATCCTCGGCGGGCTCTTCCTGGTCTACAAGGCTGTGGTCGAGATCCACGAGAAGCTCGAGGGGGCCGAGGGCCACCAGCAGGCGACCGGCAAGAGCGTGACCTTCGCGGGCATCATCTCATCACCGCGGTCGGCATGGTCGACGAGCTGTGGATCATGATCGCCGCCGTCGTCATCGCCATCACGCTCATGCTCTTCACGGCCAAGGCGATCAGCGACTTCGTCAACCGGCACCCCACGGTCAAGATGCTCGCCCTCGCCTTCCTCGTGCTCATCGGCACGACGCTCATCGCCGAGGGCTTCGACGTCAAGATCGACAAGGCGCTCATCTACGGCCCGATCGCCTTCGCGATCATCGTCGAGGTGCTCAACCTCGTGTACCGCGGCCGCCAGGCGAAGCGTCGGCATGCGACCCTTCCTGGTCAAGGACGAAGCGCCGGAGGACGTGACTCCCGTGCACCTCGGCGGCGCGCGCCGCCGCACCGTCGACGAGCAGAACCACCCCGACGGCGCGCCGTGACCTCGGCGTCGGAGACCCTCGACGCGCTCGTCGAGCGCATCATGCAGCGCGCCGAGGGTCTCGAGGAGGGGTACCGACGGGTCGGGCTGCTGATCTCGGCGGCCGAGGCGGTGACCGAGAGCCTCGAGCTGACAACGCGCCTGCAGCGCATCGTGGGCGTCGCACGCGAGCTCGTCGGCGCCCGCTACGGGGCCCTCGGCGTCATCGCGCCCGACGGGGGGCTCGAGCGGTTCCTGCACTCCGGCCTCACCGACGAGCAGGTGCGGCTGCTGGGCGAGCCCCCGAGCGGGCGCGGCATCCTCGGCGCCGTGATCACCGAGGGCCGGAGCATCCGGATGGAGCACCTCTCGCACGACCCGCGGTCGGTCGGCTTCCCGCCGCACCACCCGCCCATGGACTCGTTCATGGGCGTGCCCATCCACGTCGAGGGCACCGTGTTCGGCAACCTCTACCTCACCGAGCACAGCGAGGGACCCTTCGACGACATCGACGAGGCGATCATCGCCGCCCTCGCCGCGATGGCGGGAACGGCGATCGCGAACTCGCGCCTCTACGAGCAGTCGCAGGATGACCGGCGCTGGCTCGCCGCCTCCGAGCGCCTCACCCAGCGCCTGCTGTCGGGCGACGTCGGGCCCGACGACCTCGAAGCCATCACGACGACCGTGCGCGAGCTCACCGGCGCGCCCTTCGTCGTCGTGGTCGACGCCGTCGAGGACGGTGCCGAGGGTGCGGCGCTCGCGCTCGCGCAGCAGGCCGACGCCGCGACGCTCGGCCCCGTGCTCGTCGTACCCCTGCAGGGCAGCGCCGATCGCGTGGCGGCGGGCCTGGGCATCGGACGGGGAGCGCACGGGCATCCGTTCACCGATGCCGACCGTGAGACGGTCGCCCGGTTCGGCCGCTCGGTCGCGATCGCGCGCGAGCTCGCCCGCGCGCGCCTCGATGAGCAGTGGATCGCGCTCACCGACGAGCGCGACCGCATCGCGCGCGACCTGCACGACCACGTCATCCAGAGCCTGTTCGCCGTCGGCCTCTCACTGCAGAGCGTCGTGGGCGATCCCTCGACGCCGACGGGGGCGCGCATCGCGAGCCAGGTCGATGCCATCGACTCGACCATCCGGCAGATCCGGCAGGCGATCTACCGCCTGTCGAGCCCGCCGAGTGCCGGCACGTACAGCCTGCGGGCCCGCATCAACCAGCTCGTGCGCGAGACGCTCGAGGGCGAGTCGCTCGACTCGCGGCTCGAGTTCAGCGGCCCCGTCGACACGCTCGTCGACCTCGGGCTCGGCGACGAGGTGACCGCCGTCATGCGCGAGGCCCTGTCGAACGCCGTGCGGCACGCCCGAGCGACCGTCGTCGAGGCGAGCGTCGCCGTGCGCGGGGCCCAAGTGGTCGTCGTGGTGCGCGACGACGGCGTGGGCATGCCCGAGACCGATCGGCGCAGTGGCCTCGCGAACCTCGCGGCCCGAGCGCGCGAGCGGGGCGGCACGTTCACGATCGACGATGTGCAGCCGCACGGTACAGAGGTGCGATGGAGCGTACCCTGGGAGTCACGATGACCACTGAAGTCCGCGTCTTCCTCCTCGATGATCACGAGATCGTGCGTCGAGGCATCGCCGACCTCCTCGAGCAGGAGGACGGCATCACGGTCGTCGGCGAGGCCGGGGCCGCGACCGGCGCCGCCGGCGCCATCCTCGGCTCGGGCGCGACCGTCGCCGTGCTCGATGCGCGCCTGCCCGACGGCAGCGGCATCGACGTGTGCCGCGACGTCAAGTCGGCCCGGCCCGAGCTCGGCTGCCTCATCCTCACCTCCTACGACGACGACGAGGCCGTGCTCGCGGCCGTGCTCGCGGGCGCCAACGGCTACCTGCTCAAGGAGGTGCGGGCGATGGGCCTCGTCGACGCGATCCGGCGCGTCTCGAACGGCGAGATGCTGCTCGACCCCGCGCTGGCCGAGGGCGTCGTCGCGCGCATCGCCGACGCGAATCCGGCCTCGCCCCTCGACGGCCTGACGCCGCGCGAGACCGAGATCCTCGCCCTCATCGCCGAGGGCCTCTCGAACCGCGAGATCGGCGCGAGGCTCTTCCTCGCCGAGAAGACCGTGAAGAACTACGTCAGCGGCATCCTCGCGAAGCTCGGCATGCAGCGGCGCACGCAGGCCGCCGTGCTCGCGACCGAGTGGATGCCCCGCGGCGCCTCGCGCGGCTAGTCGGCGCTCGGCGACGCCGCCGACCCCGCACCGCGGCGCGCGGTGATCTCCTGGTGCCCCCAGCGCAAGCCCTTCGCGATCGGGTAGACGGCGAGGAACACCCAGGCGGGGGCCCGCAGCGCACGGTTGCGCACGTCGTGGTGCGTGTAGGTGCGATCGAACCGGCCGACGTACGAGACGTAGTCTCGCGGGCTGTCCTCCACCCGGCGCGCCGACATGCCCGTGACCATCGTCGGCACGTAGACGGCCTTGAGCCCCGCGTCGTAGAGGTGCACCGAGATGTCGATGTCCTCGTGGAAGAGGTCTTCCTCGTCGCGGCACACCTCGTCGCGGATGGCCTGCCAGGCCGTCGCCCGCAGGGCCATGTTGCTGCCGAAGACGAAGTGGTACTCGCGCGCCAGGCGCAGCATCGCGCGGCGTAGCGTGTCGTCGGCGCGCAGGCCGAAGCGCCGCAGCGGCATGTCGTAGTAGAGCACGGGGCCCGTCGCGGCCGCGACCGTCGGGTCGGCGAAGGCCTTCTGCACCTCGGCGACCCACGTGGGTTCGAGCACCGAGTCGGCGTCGATGCGCCCGATGACCTCGCCGGTGGCGCTGTCGAGGCCGAGATTGCGCGTCGGCACGAGCCCCTGCTCGTCGAACTGGCGCAGCAGCCGCAGCGGGGCATCCGGGTTCGCCGCCTGCAGGCCCGCGACGATCTCGGCCGTGCGGTCGGTCGATCGGTTGTCGACGACGATGATCTCGTGGGCGGGCACCGTCTGCGCGAGGGCGGCCTCGACGCACGACCGGATGGTCTGCTCCTCGTTGTACGCGGGCACGACGATCGAGACCGTTGGCAGCGGGCCGGGCGCGCTCACGCGGTGGCCCCGATCGCGGCCCCGCGCGGCCCCGCCTCGACCGGCGCCGCGAGCAAGCTCACGGTCACGGCACCGCCTTTCGTCGCCTGCGTGCCGACCGAGCGGAAGCCGAGCCGCTCGTGGAACGCCAGGCTGCCGGGGTTCGGCGGGTCGAGGTTGACCTCGCAGGTGACCTCGAGCCGCCCCTGCCCCCGTGCCGCGGAGAAGACCGCCGCGTAGAGCACGGCGCCGAGACCCGTGCCGCGCTCGTCGGCGGCGATCACGATGCGGTCGACGTACAGGTGGTCGACGCCGCGCGACTCGAAGTAGCGGTAGTTCTCGCTGTCGTAGGCGGCACCCGGCTGCATCGCGATGACGAAGCCGACGAGTCGGCCGTCGCGCTCGAGCCCGAGCGCGAGGCCCGCGAGCTCGAGGAGGCGCACGAGGTCGGCGGGCGCTGTGATCGGCACCGCCGGAGCAGCGGCGTCGTTGAGCCGGGCGAGCGACTCGGCGTCGGCGGCGTGGAGCGGCCGCAAGGTCACGCCCTCGGGCAGAGGCGCGGCGGAGTGGGTCACGGAGGGTGTCCTCTTCTGCGGGGTGGGGCCGGAGCGGCCCGCATCAGGGTAACAAGGCCAAGCGCCGCTAGTGTCGGGCACATGACCGACGCGCCCTCGACCGAGGCCTCCTCCCCCGCCGCCACTGCTCCGCTCGAGGTCGAGCTGCTCGTGATCGGAGGCGGCACGGCCGGCCTCGTGGCCGCGAAGACCGCGGCGCGATTCGGAGCGAGCACACTGCTCGTCGAGGGCCACCGCATGGGCGGCGACTGCCTCTGGACGGGGTGCGTGCCCTCGAAGTCGCTCATCGCCGCGGCCGATCTCGCCGCGCGGGCCCGCGACGGCGAGCGCCTCGGCGTGCACGTCGACGGCGTGCGCGTCGACTTCGCGGCCATCATGCGCCACGTGCACGCGGCTATCCACGAGATCGAGCCGGCCGACTCGGCCGAGGTCGTCGAGGAGACGGGGGCGCGGGTCATCATGGGCCGCGCGCGCTTCACCGGGCCGCGCTCGGCCGAGGTGGTGCCCGCCGACGGCTCGGCGACCGTGACCGTGCGCTTCCGGCAGGCGATCATCGCGACGGGCTCGGCCCCCGAGGTGCCCGCCCTGCCCGGCATCGACGCCCTCGAGGTGCTCACGAGCGACGACGTGTGGGATCTCACCGAGCAGCCGGCACGGCTCGCCGTGCTCGGCGCGGGCGCGATCGGCTCGGAGCTCAGCCAGGCCTTCGCCCGCCTCGGCACCCGGGTGACGCTCGTGCAGCGCAACGCGCGCGTGCTGCCCAAGGAGGATCCCGACGCCTCGACCCTCGTCGCCGCGGCGATGGCCCACGACGGCATCGATGTGCGCGTGTCGACGACGGTCGAGCGGGTGGAGGCGGAGGCCGACGGGCGCGCGGGCATCCTGCACCTCTCCGACGGCACGGCCGTCGCCTTCGACCGCCTGCTCGTCGCCCTCGGGCGCACACCGCGCATCGCGGGTCTCGGCGTCGAGGCCGCGGGCGTGCGGCTCGACGAGCGCGGCTACGTCGCCGTCGACAGTGCCCTGCGCACGAGCAACCGACGCATCTGGTCGGCGGGCGACGTGAGCGGGCTGCCGCAGTTCACTCACATCGCGGGCGTGAACGGCAGCCTCGCCGCCACGAACGCCGTGCTCGGGCTGCGCCGGGCGGTGGATGCCGATGCCGTGCCGCGCGTGACCTTCACGCACCCCGAAGTGGCCGCCGTGGGGCTCGCGCCCACCGACGCCGCGGCCGCCGGCTGCGCCGTGCGCGAGGTGCAGCACGCCCATACCGACCGCGCGATCGCGGAGGGATCGGTCGAGGGCTTCACGCGCCTCGTCGTCGATGCGAAGGGCCGCGTGCGCGGCGCCGTCATCGTGGGCCCGCGCGCGGGCGAGTCGATCGGCGAGGCCGCGCTCGCGGTGCGCCAGGGCATCACGACGAGCGCGATCGCGAGCACGACGCACCCCTACCCGACCTACAGCGACGCCCTCTGGAACGCCGCCATCGCCGACGTGCGCGTGCGGCTCGAGCGCGGCGCCGTCGCCGGCGCCATCCGGATGCTCGCCCGCTGGAGGAAGTTCACCACCCGCTAGGCGCACCTCTCGTGGTTGCCGCCCGCGGCCGGCTCGACAGGCGCGGGCGAACCCCGGGCTCGGCGCTCGGGAGGTGGGGTTCTGGGCTTCTCGGGTTCTCAGGTTCTCTCATCCACGCGTCATCGCCGCGCCCCCGGGAGTGCCACGTCACGCTTCAACGGATGCGGAAGATCCCGACGCAGACTCGCGTTCTTCCGCATCCGTTGAAGGCGCTGAAGCAGGCAGGCCGCCCGCTCGACGACGACAGGTCGGCGACGGCGTGTGGGGCGGGGCGGAACGCAGAGGGGCGTGGCCGGGCGCAGGGGGGCGGGGCGGCGGGGACGCGGCGCTCAGCGCAGGGCGCGGTATCCGGCGACCATGCGCTGCACGGCGCTCACGCCGACGAGCGCGGCCCAGCCGATCGCGATGGGGGCGGCCCAGAAGGGCAGGATGAGCCACAGCGCGTGCACGACGATCGTCTCGGTGCCCTCGGCGATGCGGCCGAGGAACGAGAGCGACCGCCCGTCGTCGAGCTGTCGGCCCGTGCGCTCGGCGATGGAAGAAAAGGCGAGGAAGGCCGCGCCGTTGATGTAGTAGGCGAGTAGCACCGCGAGGAAGGGCCACCAGGGTGCGTCGAAACCCGCCGTCGCTCCCACCGCGACGCCCACGACCGTCGCGCCGTAGACCACGAAATCGGCCGTGACGTCGAGGAAGCCGCCGGCCTCGCTGTGCGGGGCGTCGGCGGGCAGCGCGGCGCGGCGCCGGCGTGCGAGAGCGCCGTCGAGCCCGTCGATCACGCGCGAGAGCAGCCAGAGCACGAGGGCGAGCGCCCACGCCTGCAGGCCGGCCGCGACCGCCGAGCCCAGCCCGATCGCGAGCCCGACGAGCGTCAGGCCGTCGGGCGAGATGCCCGGGCGGTCGAGGGCGCGAGCCAGAGCATCCACGGGCCGGGCGATGAGGGCGCGCATCGGGCGGTCGAGCATCAGTCCTCCTCGTCCGGCGCCGGGGCCGCGGCCGCGGCGCTCGCACGACGTGTTCGTCGCCCCCGCTCGGCCCAGATCGCTCCGCCGACCGTGAGGGCGCCGAGCACGCCGATCGCGACCCAGGCGGGCCAGCCGAGGTCGAGCCCGAAGGCGCCGAGGGCGACGTAGGCGACCGTGCCGGGGATGATGCCGAGCGCGGTGCCGAGCGCGTAGTCGCGGCGGCGCACGGCCGTGAGGC
>LNFD01000238.1 GCA_001464255.1 Actinomycetales bacterium Ga0077552
GGCGGCGCAGGAGCTCGTCGAGGCGGGCGACCCGTGAGCCCGTGAAGCGCTCGACCGCGTCGCGGCCGAGCCACCGCCCGAGCGCGAACGCCGCCGCCGCGCCCAGGAGCGCGCCCACGTAGACGAGCACGAGCGCGAGCCCGAAGCCGAAGACGAGCCCCGCCGCGACCGACAGCACGTTCTTCGGGGCGGGGGTCAGCGTGATGGCGGCGTACAGCAGCGCGAAGACGATCGCGCCGGACCAACCGAGCCCCGCGACGGTCTCGCGCACCTGCTCGAGGGAGGGCAACGGCACGAGCAGCCCAACCGCAACGGCGACGGCGACGAATACCGCGAAAGCGATCGCGCGCGCGACGATCGACGACCGGCTGGCCGGAGTTCGACCGGCCGCCGTGGCGGATGCACCCGTGTCGGAATCGGGCGCATCGGTCATGGTGGGTAAGTCTAAGAGTCAGCCGAATCGCGACGACCACCCGAGACGATCGACCCCGCCCCGGAATCCAAGGAGAACCATGTCACCGCAGCACCCCGCGAGGCGCTCCGCCCTCGCCGCCACGATCGCCCTCGGCCTCGTCATCCCGCTCGCCGCGTGCTCCGCGCCCGCGAGCGACGACCAGCAGTACGAGACCTGGGACGAGGTGGTCGCCGCAGCCCAGGGCCAGACCGTCAAGCTCTGGATGTACGGCGGAGACGAGCAGGGCAACGCCTACGTCAACGATGTGCTCGTGCCCGCCGCGGCCGAGCTCGGTGTCACGCTCGAGCAGGTGCCGATCGCCGACACGCCCGATGCCCTCAACCGCGTCCTCAGCGAGGTGCAGGCCGGCGAGACCGACGGCGAGGTCGACCTCGTGTGGGTCAACGGCAACAACTTCGGCACGGGCAAGGAGGCCGGGGCCTGGGAGTGCGGGTGGACGGACATGCTGCCCAATATGGCGCTCACCGACCCCGCCGACCCGCTGCTGCTCGACGACTTCGGCACGCCCGTCGACGGGTGCGAGGTGCCCTGGCACAAGGCGCAGTTCACGTTCGTCTACAACAGCGAGACCGTCGCCGACGTGCCGAGCTCGCTCGAGGAGCTGCTCGACTGGGCCCGCGCGAACCCCGGCCGATTCACCTACCCGGCTCCGCCGGACTTCACGGGCTCGGTGTTCGTGCGCGAAGTGCTCTACAGCGTGAGCGGCGGCTACGAGAACGTTCCGCTCGCCTTCAGCCAGGAGGCCTTCGACGAGCTCACACCCGCGCTCTACGCCGAGCTGCAGGATCTCGAGCCGAGCCTGTGGCGCGGCGGCGAGACCTACCCGCAAGACTCGAACGAGCTCAACCAGCTCTTCGCCGACGGCGAGGTCGACTTCACGATGACCTATGGCCCCGCGACGCTCACCGAGCTCGTCGCGAACGGCACCTACCCCGCCGGCACGAAGGTGCTCACGCTCGACGAGGGAACGGTCGGCAACGCGAGCTTCCTCGGCCTCGCCTCGACCTCGGGCAGCAAGGCCGGCGCGATGGTCGTCGCCAACCTCTCGCTCTCGGCCGAGCAGCAGGCGGCCAAGGCCCAGCCCGACGTGTGGGGCCAGTTCACGGTGCTCGACCTCGACCAGCTGAGCGACGAGCAGCGTGCGCTGTTCGACGCCCTGCCCTCCTCGCCCGTCGTGCCCGCGTACGACGTGCTGAGCGAGAACGCCAACCCCGAGCTCGCGGCGGCATGGGTCACGCCGATCGACGAGGGCTGGCGCCAGCTGGTGCTCGCGCAGTAGGGCCGAGCACCATCGTCGCCATCGACTCCCTGACGCCGGGGGCCCGCGCCGCGGGCTCCCGGCGCTGGGTGTCGGTCGCGCTCGTCGCCCCCGCCGTCGCGATCGCCGCCTTCGTCGTCGTGGGCGGCATCGGCATGTCGCTCGTGCAAAGCCTGGGGCTGCTGCCCCTCGTCGGCGTTCCGAGCCTCAGCCTCGACGCCTACCTCGCCAACGGCGACGAGCTGCTGACGGGCCTCGGGCTGTCGCTGGGCATCGCCACCGCATCCACCGTGCTCTCGTGCGTCATCGGCCTCACGGCGGCCGTCGTGATCACGCAGGGGCGCATCACCGGCCGGCTCGTCGCCGCGCTCAGCGCCCTCACGATCCCCGTGCCGCACCTCATCGGCGCCGCCGCCGTCGGCCTCCTGATCTCCGACGCGGGCGTGCTGCCCCGGATGCTCGGCATCGACGGCACCGACTGGCCCGACCTCGTCGGCGGGCCCTGGTGGGTCGCGGTGGTGCTCGAGTACACCTGGAAGGAGTCGGCGTTCGTCGCCCTCGTCGTCGCGGGCGTGCTCGCCTCGCGCGTCGCGCGCTACGACGAGACCGCCGCCCTGCTCGGCGCTTCGCGCGCCCGCCGGCTGCGCCACGTCGTCATCCCGCTCGCGACCCCCGCCGTCATCGTGAGCGCCATCATCATCTTCGTCTACACCTTCGGCTCGTACGAGGTCGCCTGGCTGCTCGGCCGGCCGTACCCGGAGCCCCTGCCCGTGCTCGCCTTCCGGCTCTTCGACGCCATCTCGCTCACCTCGCGGCCCGAGGCCGCCGCCGTCGCCGTCATCACGACGGCCGTCTCGCTCGTCGTCGTCGCGCTCGGCATGGCCCTGCTGCGGCGCACGCCGCTGTGGAGGTGACGCGGCGATGGCCATGATGATCCCCTACGGCGAGCGCGTCACGCCCGACGACCGCACGGTCGCGGCGCGCCCGCTCATGCGCCCGCGGCCCGCCGGCCGCACCCTGCGCATCGTCGTGGCGAGCCTGCTCGCCGCGTGGTTCGCGCTGCCCCTCGTGCCCCTGCTGCTGTGGTCGGTCGCGAACCGCTGGTCGGCACCCGCCGCGCTGCCGACCGAGTGGGGACTCGACGGGCTCGCCTCGGCCGTCACGGCGGGGGCGGTGCCCGCCTTCGGGCGATCCCTGCTGCTCGGCCTCGTCGTCGCGGCCGTCGCCACACCGCTCGGGGCCATGGCCGCCCGGGCGCTGGCCCGGGGTGCCGTGCCGGCACCGCGGCTCGTGAGCGGCATCCTGCTCGCCCCCCTCGCCCTCCCGGCCTTCGTCGCCGTCATGGGGCTCACGATCGTGCTGCTGCGCGCCCGGGTGCCGGGGCTCATCGGCGTCGTGATCCTGCTCGTCGCGGCCGCCCTGCCGTACACCGTCTACACGATGCGCGTCGCCTACGCGGCCCACGACCTGGCGTACGAGGAGGAGGCGCGCACCCTCGGGGCGTCGCGCGTGCACGTGCTGTGGCGCGTGCACCTGCCCCTCGTGGCCCCCGGGCTCGCGCGCGCGGCGTTCCTCGCCTTCCTCGTCGGCTGGAGCGACTACGTCGTCACCGTGCTCGTGGGCGGCGGCACGATCGTGACGCTGCCGCTGCTCGTCGCCTCCTTCGCCGGCGGCGTGGGCAACGACGCCATCGTCGCGGTGCTCTCGCTCAGCGCCATCGTGCCGCCGCTCGTGCTGCTGCTCGGCCTGGGCCGCTTCGGCCGCCGCTACCCCACCGCCCGCTACCTCACCGGCCCCACGGCCAGTCGTTCCCCGAAAGGTGCCCCGTGAGCGCCAGCCTCGCCCTCGACTCGCTGACGAAGGTCTTCGACGGTGCTGCCGCGCCCGCGCTCGACGGCGTCTCGCTCACCGTCGATGCGGGCGAGTGCCTCGCCATCCTGGGCCCTTCGGGCTCGGGCAAGAGCTCGGTGCTGCGCGCGATCGCGGGGCTCGACGCGCCCACGGCGGGGCGCATCCTCGTCGACGGCGCCGATGTCGCGGGTGTCGCCCCCGAGCGTCGCGGCATGGCCATGGTCTTCCAGCGACCCCTGCTCTTCCCGCACCTGAGCGTTCTCGACAACGTCGCGTTCGCGGCGACCGTCGCCGGGCAGCCGAAGCGCGAGGCACGGGCCGACGCCCGGCAGTTCCTCGAGCTCGTGCAGCTCGAGGGCTTCGGCGAGCGCCCGGTCACCGCGCTCTCGGGCGGACAGGAGCAGCGCGTCGCCATCGCGCGCGCCCTCGCCGCGCGCCCGCGCGTGCTGCTGCTCGACGAGCCGTTCAGCGCGCTCGACCCCGAGCTGCGCACCGACATGCACGCGCTGCTGCGCCAGATCCGGCAGCAGCTCAACCCGACGATCGTCATGGTCACGCACGACCGCGACGAGGCCGCCGTCGTCGCCGACCGGGTCGCCCTGCTGAGCGCGGGGCGCCTGCTGCAGCACGACACCGTCGAGCGGCTCTACACGCGGCCCGTCGCGCTCGCGGTCGCGCGCCTCATGGGCGGCCGCATCGAACTGCCCGGCGAGGTGCGCGACGGCGTGCACCGCTCGGCGCTCGGTGACATCGCGGCGCCCGACGGCGAATCGTGGCCCGAGGGCCCCGGGATGCTCGTGGTGCGCCACGAGGCCGTGCACGTGTCGACGCTCGAGGCGGCCGTCCCCGTCGGGATGGTGGGCGTCGAGGTCGTCGTGGCCGACCGGCGGGCGCGCGGACCGCGTGCCGAGATCACCCTGGCGAGCGGCGAGGCGATGCTCGAGGCCGAGGTGCCGGCGAGCCGGCCGCTCGTCGTGGGTCAGCGCGCGACCGCGCACATCCCGCGCTCGGCGTGCACGGTGGTCCCGCTCGACGAGCGGTAGGGCATCCAGCGCCCCCGCGTACCGCGCGCGCCGCGCCCGCTACCAGCGCGAGGCGCTGTCGGCGAGCTCGTCGACCTTGCCGTTCGAGATGCCGGTACGGCGCTCGCCCTTGGGCTCGAGCGGCAGCAGCGTGCGCAGGCCGATGTTCTCGATCGGGTCGAGCACCGAGTGCTGCGCGCAGGCCGGCACGAGCTCACCCGTCTCCGGGTGGCTCATGGCGTACATGCACGCTCCGAGGCGCTCCTGCGTCTCCTTGAGCTTCGGGTCGTCGGCGACGATGCCCTGCTTCATCATC
Organism: Actinomycetales bacterium Ga0077552; assembly: GCA_001464255.1. Taxonomy (GTDB): domain Bacteria; phylum Actinomycetota; class Actinomycetes; order Actinomycetales; family Microbacteriaceae; genus Microcella. Next base: position 4,923 of record LNFD01000238.1, read on the forward strand.
TCCCAGGCCGGCTTGACCTGCTCGGCGTCCATGAAGTTGTGCACGACGAAGGTCTTGAAGCTGACCTTGCCGCGCCGGGCCGCGCGCAGCAGCGCGCGCATGCCGCCGCCGCGCTTGACGATGCGCGACATCAGACCGATCATCGGCGGCAGGTCTTGCGGGTGGCTCAGCACCGCGCGCATGACCTTGATGGTGAGCGCCCAGGTGGGGATGTCGCCGAAGATCATGCCGCCGTAGTGCTTGAGGAAGCGGTCGCGCGCCGCGATGTCCTTCGGCTCGTCGGCGTCCAGCACCGAGGCGAAGCGGCCGTCGACCATGACACCCACGGTGTGGCGGTTGCAGCGCGGGTCGCCGAACTGCACGGCTTTGTGCGGCAGCTTCTGGCCCGCGCCGGCCTCGATGCGCTCCCACACGGCGTCGATCGTGACCTCTTCGAAGTTCTCCTTCCACCGGCGGTCGTCGCCGATGAAGGCCGCGGGCTGGAACGACATCATGTCGTAGGGCATCGCGAGCACGTCGCGCGTGACCTGCTCGACCTCGTCGAGGTTGGTCGGGGTCACCGTCATGTTGTGGGCGAGGTACGAGTCGACCTTGTGCTCGGCCTTGAGCTTCTCGAACATGGCCGCGAACTCTTCACGGAAGGGGTTGAGCTCGGCCTCGCTCTTGGGCCGCACGGCGCCGCGGCGCCCGCGCATGAGCGAATCGAAGTGGGCCGCGAACGAGACCTTCTTGAAGGCGGGCTTGCCCTCCTCATCGAGCACGACGTCGATCAGGTAGTCGTAGTCGAAGTCGCCGTGCGTCATCGACATCGGCTCGCGGCCGACGGCGCGCATGGCGAGCAGCGTGTCGCGGTGCGCCTTGGGCGGCAGCAGGCTCACCTCGCCGCCGATGAGCTGCGCGTGAGCGCGCGGGCCGCGGATCTGCCGCAGCAGGGCCATCTGCTTCGTCACCTCGGTGACGGTGTGGTCGCCGTCGATGCGCACCTTGTTGGCGTCGGCCGAGTGGTAGCACGGCGAGCACGTGAGGTTGCACTTGGGGAACACCCCGTGGGTGCCCTCGCAGCCGACCGCGCACTTGCCGAGCAGCTGCTCGGGCGTCTTCGCGTGCTCCGGCAGCTCGGCCCAGCGCTTGTCGAGCGCACGGCGCGTGTCGGGGTGGATCGGGCGCGTCTGCAGCTCGAAGTCGCGAAGGGCGGTGGCGATCGACATTGTTCTCCTCGTGCGGGTCGTCCGACGACGACTCCCTGAGGAGTCGTCGAGCGTCAGTGTAAGCACGAAGTATTCGGAACGGTCGCCCTTTCCGATGGGATGCTCAGATCATGGCGAGCGTGGCGCGCGACTACTGCGCGCCGTTAGCCCGCATCCACGGCACCGGGTTGATCGTCACGCCGTCGACGCGCAGCTCGAAGTGCAGGTGCGGAGCGGTGACCACACCGGTCGCTCCGACGAGCCCGACGGGGTCGCCGACACGCACGCGGTCGCCGAGCTGCACCGGGATCGAGCCCGCCACGAGGTGGGCGTACACGCTCGTCACGAGCTGGCCATCGACGATGTGCTCGATCTCGAGGTGCGTGCCGAGCGCGGCGCCCGGATTGCCGATCATGCTCACGACGCCGTCGGCGATCGAGACGACGGTGGTGCCGTAGCCGGGGTTCCAGTCGACGCCGTTGTGCACCGTCGGGCAGGATGCGCAGGGCGCGGCCCGCAGCCCGAAGGGGCTTCCCACGGGGGCGTTGATGCCCACGGGGTAGACGAGCGGAGGTCGCTGGTCGATCGTGAAGGGCTCGCGCGCAGCGGGGCCGGGCAGCGTCGCCGCGCTGAGGGTCGCCGTCGCCGCCGCGGCCGCATCGGGCTGTGCCGGGGCGGGTATGGCATCGGGTGCGGCGAGGAAGACCTGGCTGCGCGGCTCGCGCGCCGCGCTCTCGGAGGCCGCCGCGAGGGTGGCGGAGACCGTGCTGCTGAGCATGAGCCCGAGGGCGACGACCGTCGCCGACACGACGAGGGCCTGCTGGCGCAATCGGTGCGGATCGAGCGCCGCGGCGCGGGACAAGGAGGGATGCACGAGGTGGAGCATGAGGAGAAAGACACTTCCTGGTGGCGGCCGGCAGGCCGTGGACACGGTGAGTGCACGTCATTGCGCAGTTCGATCTCGCGGCACCCCATCCGGGCACTCGGCACAAGACCAGGAGGTCGCAGCACCCTCTCCGGCGGAATCTCTCACACCGGCGGCACTCGCCCCTATCGGCTACGCAGCCAACACCCCAGCGTGACCGACGAACCTGTGAAAGTGCTGTTCGTCTCCGAACGATCAGACGACGGTCGCCCCGAAGGCGAGCCCGAGCAGATACGTGGCCGTCGCCGCGCCGTAGCCGATCGCGAGCTGGCGCAGGGCGCGCTTGACGGGCGAGGCCCCCGAGAGCACGCCGACGATGGCCCCCGTCACGAGCAGCGCGAGGCCCACGAGCACGGCCGCGACGACGATCGCCGTGAGTCCCTCGAGCCCGATCAGGTACGGGATGACGGGGATGATCGCTCCCGAGGCGAAGAAGCCGAAGCTCGAGAGCGCGGCACCCCACGCCGAGCCGATCGCCTCGTGCTGCTCGGCCTCGACCTCGGCGGCGCGCGCCGCAGCGGCGACGGGGTCGTACTCGGCGAGGGTGCGACGCGCGTGCGCGACGGCCTCCTCCTCGTCCATACCGCGGGCGCGGTAGACGAGGGCCAGTTCGTTGGCGTCGACATCGAGGTGCGGCAGCGCCGTATGCGCCTCGGGGTCGGGCGTCGAGGCGTCGAGCAGCTCGCGCTGCGAGCGCACCGACACGTACTCCCCCGCTCCCATCGAGAGGGCGCCCGCGAGCAGACCGGCGAGGCCCGTGAGCAGCACCGCACTCGGCCCGAGGCCCGCCGCACCGATGCCCATGACGAGGGCGAGGTTGCTGACAAGGCCGTCGTTGGCGCCGAACACCGCCGCGCGGAACGTGCCCGAGAGTCGCTGGCGGCCGCGAGCCGCGAGCCCGCGCACGACCTCGCCATGGATGCGCTCGTCGGCGGCCATCGCGGGCGTCGCGTGAGCATCCGCCGCATACGGCGACCGGGTCTCGGCCCGCTGGGCCAGGGCGAGCACGAAGACGCTGCCGAAGCGCCGCGCGAAGAAGCCGAGGATGCGCGTGCGCACCGAGACGGCCGGCACCCGGTCGGCGTGCGGGCCGAGCAGGGCGACCCAGTGCGCCTCGTGCCGAGCCTCGGCCTCGGCGAGGGCGAGCAGGATCGCGCGCTCCTCGCCGGTGCGCCGCGCCGCGAGGTCGCGGTAGACGGCGGCCTCGGCGCGCTCATCGGCGAGGTACCGCCGCCAGCGGCGGATCTCGGCGGGGTGCGGCTCGGGGCGTGCGCTCACGCGCCCATGATGACAGCGGGGCGCGCTCAGCGCAGTTCGGTGCTCCTAAACCCGGACTACCAGCCCCAGGTGCCCGTGCCGCCCTTGAACGGCCCGACGATGTTCGCCGTGATCCAGCCGCCGTAGAAGCCGCCCTCCTGGGGCGTGACGGTCTCGCCGTCAACCGTGCAGCGATACATGCGCCCGGGGTACACCGAGACGAAGCCCGCGATCGGCTCGAAGCCCCGGCTCGGGCTCGGGTAGTACCAGCCCGCGCCGGGGGCGACGGTCTCGCCGCCGACGATGTCGTAGTACGCCGCGCGGCCCTTGAACTCGCAGAACGACGAGCCCTCGGCGGGCACGAGCGCGCCCGCGACGAAGTCCTCCGGCGGCAGGTAGTAGGCGGGCGGATGACTCGTCTCGAGCACGCGCATCGCGCGGGTCGTGTCGGCGATCAGCCGACCGCCGAGCTCGATCGTGACGCGGGCGCGCACGGGCTCGACCCGCGGCGGGCGGGGATAGTCCCACACCGACTCCTGGCCCGGCCCGGGCTCGATGCGCTTCGGTCGCGCCATGATCGCGGCCTAGAACCCGAAGTCGCCGAAGTCGCCGAACCCGCCGCCGTCGAAACCGCCCGCGTCGGCGCCGCCGTCGAACCCGCCGGCGTCGCCCCCCGCATCCGCCCCGGCGTCGGTTGCACCGGTATCCGCCGCGCCCGCGTCGGTCGCGCCCGCGTCGAACGGCGGCAGGAAGGCGCTCGCGAGCGCTGAGCCGATGACGTAGCCGGCGACCGTGCCGAGCAGCGAGGCGCCGACCATCTGGCCGAACGAGGGCCCCGCGAGCGAGCGCTCCATCGTGCCGGGCTGGCGCAGCTCCGAGCGCGTCGCGGCTCGCGCGAGCGTGGCAGGCTGGTCGTCGAGGGGCGCCTCGCCCGCGGGCGCCGTGCGCGCGAGCTCGTCGAAGACGAGGCGGCGCTGCTCGGGGCTGAGCTTCTCGAAGGCCTCGGCGTGAACCTGCTCGATCGTCTCAGGGGGCGCCGTCTGCAGCAGGTAGCGGTAGCGCTCCACGGCGCGCTCGTCGTCACCGCGGGGGGCGGCGCGGCGCGCCTCGGGCTCGGGCGTGGGGGCGCCGAAGAGTCGGTCGAAGAAGCTCATGCGTCTCTCCTGGTGGGTCGGGGTGCCCACGCTAGGGCTCCTCGTTCGGTGCTGGCTGTGCAGAGCTCGTGTAACAACTCGGTGAAGGATGGGGCCGTTCGGCCCCCGGTGCACTACTGTCAGAACCGAAGTTGATACGCCTCGGCGGTCCGAACGTGCGGTGCAAGCAGTACGTGCTCTCGTATAGAGCAGGATTCACGAGTGGTTCGACTGGTGGTTTCGACAGTCGAAACTCCGTGAGTAACAAGGAGTCAGCAATGACGACAGGCACTGTCAAGTGGTTCAACGCCGAAAAGGGTTTCGGTTTCATCACCCCCGATGACGGAAGCGCCGACGTGTTCGCGCACTTCTCCGCCATCCAGTCGAACGGGTACCGCTCGCTCGACGAGAACCAGAAGGTCGAATTCGACGTCGCGCAGGGCCCCAAGGGTCTGCAGGCCGAGAACATCCGCCCGCTCTAGTTCCCTCCCCTCGTCTCGAGCCCGCTCGAGCTGAGACACACGAGAGCCGCCCCCCGATGACGTGGGGCGGCTTTCGTCATTCCCGCCCCCTCACTCGGCGGTGACGAAGTCGATGAGCTGCTCGACCCGGCCGAGCAGCGCCGGGTCGAGATCGGCATAACCGCGCACACTGCCGCGAATACGGCGCCAGGCCGCCGCGCGATCCGCCGCCGTCTCATGCGGCCAGCCGAGCGCGCGGCACGTGCCGGTCTTCCAGTCCTGCCCGCGCGGAACGTCGGGCCAGGCCGCGATGCCGACCGCGGCCGGGCGCACCGCCTGCCAGATGTCGATGAACGGATGCCCGATCGCGAGCACGTGCCGGGCATCCACTCGCGCGATCGCCTGCTCGACCAGCCGCACCTCCTTCGAGCCGGGCACCCAGTGGTCGACGAGCACCCCGACCCGGCGCCCGGGCGAGGGGGCGAAGTCGACGAGCAGCTCGGCGAGGTGGTCGACGCCCTCGAGCTGCTCGACCACGACCCCCTCGATGCGCAGGTCGTCGCCCCACACCTGCTCGACGAGCTCGGCGTCGTGCTTGCCCTCGACCCAGATGCGGCTCGCGCGGGCGACCCGGGCTCGGGCATCCGGCACGGCGCGCGCGACCCGGGCGCTGTCGGCGCCGCGGGGGCGACGAGCCGCACCGGAGCGCCGTCGACGAGGAAGCCCGCCCCGAGCGGAAACACGCGCACGCGGCCGTGCCGGTCTTCGAGGTGCACGGTGCCGGCGTCGACGCGCACGACGGCGCCGACGAAGCCCGCGGCGTTGTCGGCCGCATCCCCGTCGGGCAGCTCGACGACGAGGCCGAGGTCGGCGGGGGTCTCGGGCACGACCGCCCGCCCGCGCGTTCGCCAGTCGCCGGAGAGCACGTCGGCGCCGTAGGGATCGAAGGTCACCCGGCGACGGTACCGGTCAGAGGCGGCGGGCCCGCTGCTCCACGCCGAGCTCGCCGTAGGGGTAGTCGGGAGTTCGCGGCGCGCTCGCGGCGTCGAGGCGCGCGAGCTGCTCGGCGGAGAGCTCGAGATCGGCCGACGCGAGGTTGTCGCGCAGCTGCTCGACCGTGCGCGCACCGAGGATGACGGAGGTCATGCCGGGCCGCGTCTGAAGCCAGGCGAGCGCGACGCGCGAGGGCGGCACGCCGTGATCGTCGGCGATCGCGTGCAGGGCGTCGAGCACGAGCCACGTGCGCTCGTCGGCCGAGCGGCGGTCGTAGGCCTCCATGCCGCGGTTCGGGTCCTCCCCCAGTCGCGTCGCACCGGTCGGCGCCGCATCGCGGCGGTACTTGCCCGTGAGCCAGCCGCCCCCGAGCGGCCCCCACGGCAGCAGCCCGATGCCGGCGTCGAGCGCGGCCGGCACGATCTCGAACTCGATCTCGCGCGCGAGCAGGCTGTACTGCGGCTGCAGCGTCACGGGGGCGTCCATGCCGCGCGCGGCGGCGCGGTGCACGGCCTTCGTCAGCTGCCAGCCGGTGAAGTTCGACACACCCCAGTACGAGATGAGCCCGGAGCGGATGGAGTCGTCGAGGAAGCTCAGGGTCTCGTCGAGCGGCGTGATCGGGTCCCACGCGTGCAGCTGGTAGAGGTCGATGTGCTCGACCCCCAGCCGCCGCAGCGAGGCCTCGAGGGCGCGGCGCAGGTGGCGGCGCGAGGTGCCGAGGTCGTTCGCGTCGTCGCCCATCGGGAAGCGGCCCTTGGTCGCGATGACCATGCGCTCGGCCGTGGCGGGGTTCGCGGCGAGCCAGCGCCCGATGATCTCCTCGCTGCGGCCGCGGCTGTAGACGTCGGCGCCGTCGATGAGCGTGCCGCCTGCCTCGGCGAAGGCGTCGAGCATGGCGTGGCTCGTCGCTTCGTCCGATTCGGCGCCGAAGGTCATGGTTCCGAGGGCGAAATCGCTCACGATGGTGCCGGAGTTTCCGAGAGTGCGCTGGGTCATGGGCGCCATGCTAATCGAGATCCGTTCGCGCATCGAATCGATTCGATGTTGCCCGCCCCCGGCGCCCCGACGCGGTGCCGACGGCCCGCCGCTACAGTGGCCGCATCACGACACGCGATACGAGGGGGATGCCGTGCGCTCGACCGGTCAACTGTTCCGCTGGGGGCTCACGTGCCTGCTGCTGGCCCCCGTCGCCGGCTTCGCATGGTTCACGGCGGGCGGCTCGGGCGCCGCCACCGGGTTCCTCTGGCTCGCCCTCGCCCTCGTGCTGCTCGGCGGCGGACTCAACGCGGCGGCGATCGTGCGCGGCGTGCGTCGTGTCGGCCGGGGCGACCTCATGACGAGCCTCGACGGCATGACCGCGGCCGACCGGGCCGGCGACTTCCTCGAGGAGCCGATCGTGCCGCGGCAGCGCGTCATCCTCGTCGACGGCACGGTCGTGGGCGAGAGAGGCACCGGAACGGGGGCGGCTTCGGGCCCGGAGTCGCGCGGTCAGCGCCGCCGCGTCGGCCTCGCCGCGGCGGCGGCCCTGCTGGGCCTCGTCGCGTTCGGCGCCTACACGCTCGCCATAGAGCAGCCCCTCGCCACCGCGGAGGGCCAGCTCACGCTCGACGAGGTCTACGCCGTCTGGAACACGGCCTCGCGCGTCGGGTTCACGATCTCGCTGACCATCTGGGTGGCGCTCTCGCTCGCCATCACGCTCGGCGTCGCCGTGCTCGCGCTGCTGCCCGCGATCGCCGCCGACCGCATCCTGACGCCGCGGCGCATGCTCGCGGTCGCGTGCATCGCCGGCAGTGTCATCGTGACCGCGGCGTTCGCTCCCTACTTCAGCGTCGGTATAAGCCTGCCCGACGACCTGCCCTTCCCCGCGGGCGGCGTGCAGAGCCCCGCGAGCCTCGCGTTCGGGCTCACGGGCGTCGCGCTCAGCGCCATCGCCATCCTCATCACGGTTCCCGACTGGCGGCGCGCACCCCGCTGACCGCCCCGCTCACCGGGGCGCTTGACACTCGTGCGGTTCTCTGGTTAGTTACTTGACTAAGTAACCAACACAGAAGGGAGGCTCGCGTGGACGACGGTCGACCGATCTTCCTCCAGATCGCCGAGCTGATCGAGAACCAGGTGATCGACGGCTCGCTCGTCGAGGGCGCCCAGGTTCCCTCGATCAATGAGTTCGCGGCGTTCCACCGCATCAACCCGGCCACGGCGCTCAAGGGCATCACCCTGCTCGTCGACGCGGGCGTGCTCTACAAGCGCCGCGGCATCGGCATGTTCGTCGCCGAGGGCGCGCGGGCGCGGCTGCTCGCCGAGCGCCGAGAGCGCTTCGCCACCGAGTACGTGCAGCCGCTCGTCGTCGAGGCGCGCGCGCTCGGGCTCACCACCGACCACCTGATCGAGATGATCCGAAAGGGCACCCCATGACCACCATCGTCGAGGCGCGCGGCCTCACGAAGCGCTATCGCGGCATCACCGCCGTCGACGGCGTCGACTTCCAGATCGCGCGCAACAGCATCACGGGCCTGCTCGGCCGCAACGGCGCGGGCAAGACCACGCTCATGCACCTGCTCACGGGGCAGGAGTTCGCGACCGAGGGCAGCATCACCGTCGCGGGCGAGAGCCCGGTCGAGAATCCTGCTGTGCTCCAGCACACGTGCTTCATCAAGGAGAGCCAGCGCTACCCCGACGACTTCAAGCCGAAGCACGTCTTCGCGGCGGCTCCGGGCTTCTTCCCGCACTGGGATGCCGACTTCGCGCGCGAGCTCGCCGCCGAGTTCCGGCTGCCGGTCGACCGCCGCATCAAGAAGCTCTCGCGCGGTCAGCTGTCGAGCGTCGGCATCATCGTCGGGCTCGCCGCGCGGGCGCCGATCACGATCTTCGACGAGCCCTACCTCGGCCTCGACGCGATCGCGCGGCAGGCCTTCTACGACCGCCTGCTCGCCGACTACGCCGCGCACCCGCGCACGGTCATCCTCTCGACCCACCTCATCGATGAGGTCGCCGACCTGCTCGAGCACGCGCTCGTCATCGACAACGGGCGCATCCTCATCGATTCGCCGGTGGATGCCCTGCGCTCCCACGCCGCCACCATCGCCGGCCCGGCCGAGGCCGTCGAGCAGGCGGTCGCGGGCCTCGAGGTGATCCACCGCGAGCGCCTGGGCGGATTCGTCAGCGCGACGGTCGCCGGCGACACCGAGGCCGCCGCGGGCCGCGCCCGCGCGGCGGGCCTCGAGGTCGGGCCGGTCTCGCTGCAGCAGCTCATCATCCGCCAGACCGGCGGCACCCCCACCGAGCACGAGGAGGTCTCGCGATGACCACGACCACCACCCCCGCCCCGCTGTCGCTGGCACCGCGACCGCTGTCGACGCGCGTCGCCATCGTGGTGCGCCTGCTGTTCGCCAATCCGTGGACGGCGATCTACACGCCGCTGCTCATTCTCGGCGTCGTGTTCCTCATGAACATGGCGATCTGGGGGATCGTGCGCGCGAGCATCCCGCCGGAGGGCGAGATGGACGCGTCCATCAACGGCGGAGTGCTGTTCCTGTTCATCTACATGCTCGTGGTGGCCGTGCAGAGCGTGAACCAGGCCTTCCCGCTCGCACTCGGGTACGGCAGCACGCGACGGGACTTCGTTCTCGGGTTCGGGGTGTTCGCCCTCATCCTCTCCCTCGGATACTCGGTTCTCCTCGTCGCCGCATCATTGCTCGAGCGCGCGACGGGCGGGTGGGGAATCGGCCACAGCTTCTTCACGACCGACGAGCTCTGGCGGGCGGAGTGGTGGGAGGGCTTCACGCTCAGCCTGATCGCCTTCCTGCTCTTCTTCTCGATCGGTGCCGCCACCGCGTCGGTCTACGTGCGCTGGAAGGCCCTGGGCATGTACGCCTTCTGGGGCGGGCTCGTCTTCCTCGGCATCGGCGGCGCTGCCCTCGTCACACTGCTCGGCGCCTGGGGGCAGGTCGGCGAGTTCTTCGTGTGGGCCGGCGTGCTCGGCTCGGCCGCGTGGAGCCTCATCATCACGGCGCTGTGCTGGCTCGCCGCCTGGGCGATCCTGCGCCGGGCGACGCCCTCGCAGGGCTAGACCGCGAGAAGCAGGAACCCGGTCACGACGAGCTCGCGCACCCGCGGCAGCAGATCGTCACGCAGGGCGCCCTCGTCGACCTCGAGCAGGTCGGCGAGGGCGCCGACGATCTCGGCGACCGTGAGCTCGCCGTCGCTCGCGCCCACGAGGCCCGCGAGCGCGGCATCCGCCTCGATCGTGCGCGCGAAGCCGCCTCCCTGCCGCAGCCGGATGACCGTGGGGTTCTCCTCCCCCGGCCAGTAGTGGCGCTCCTCGGTCACGTCGGGGGCGACGTCGAGCCGCAGGGCGCCGAGGCCCGCGTCGTCGATCGCGGCGATGCGGTCGTGCGCGCGCAGGCCCGCGAGCAGGTGGTCGCCGATGCCGGTCGGCGTGCCGCCGAGCGGAGAGCCGAGCACCTCGGTGCGCAGCAGGCGCACCGCATCCGGCGCCGACGGCCGGCGCAGCACGATGTAGCCGAACCCGACCGCGGTCACCCCGCGGGCCGCGAAGTCGTCGAGCCACTCGGCGGCGAGCGCGTCGTACTCGGGGGTGCCGACGCGCGTGCCGCCGTCGCGGATCCACGTGGCGGCGTACTCGGCGGGGCTCTGCCGCTCGCGCTCGACGACCCAGCCGTCGAGGCCGGCCTCGTCGATCCACCGGCGCACTCGCGCGAGGCCGTCGCCGCCGAGGGCGTCGCGGTACTCCCAGTTGCCGAGCAGGTGCGCCGTGCCCCCGAGGGTCAGGTGCTCGGCGGCGCCGCGCACGACCTCCTCGACGATCGCGTCGCCAACCCGGCCGCCGTCGCGGTACTCGTAGACGGGAACGCCCTCGCGGCGCGGCGTGATGACGAAGGGCGGGTTGCTGACGATGCGGTCGAAGCGCTCGCCCGCGACGGGCGCGTAGAGGTCGCCCTGCCGCAGCTCGACGGCGTCGACGGCGTTGAGGGCGAGCGTCAGCCGGGCCCGGTCGAGCGCGCGGGCCGAGAGGTCGGTCGCGACGACGCGGCGGGCGTGACGGCCCGCATGCAGCGACTGGATGCCGCAGCCCGTGCCGAGGTCGAGCACCGAGTCGACCGGCTCGGTGGGGATGAGCGCGGCGAGCGTCAACGAGGCGCCGCCCACGCCGAGCACGTGCTCGGGCGGCAGCGCTCCGCCGACGGCGAGCTCGCCGAGATCGGACGCGATGAGCCACTGCACCGCTCCCCCGGCGTCGATCGCCGTGTAGGGCCGCAGGTCGAGCAGCGCTCGGCCGTGCGCGTCGACGAGCCCGAGTGCCCGGGCGCCCGCGACGCCGAGGCTCGGCAGCGCGCGGCGGAGGGCCTCGTCGGCGACGGGCTCGCCGAGCACAAACAGGCGCGCGAGCTCGGCCGCCGGACCATCCGCCGCCTGCAGGACGCGGCGGGCGGGTACCCGGTCGCCGCGCGCGAGCGCCGCGTCGGCCTCGTCACCCCACAGCTGGCGCAGCCGGTCGACCGTGTAGCCGGCGGCGAGCAGGTCGGCGCGGAGGAGGGCGGTGAGCGGAGCATCCACGCCCCTAGTCAACCTCACCGGGCGCTGCATGATTTTTCCGGCGGATGGGGAATAGACCGGCGACGCCCCCGCGTTGCAGGAGGAGTCGCCGCGCATCGATGCGTTCGCATCGAATTGCTGCGCACCGTGTCGCGACGTCTCAGAGCCGACCGGCTCGACCTCGCCACCGACGAAGGAGAACCCCTCGTGACCACTCTCACCGCCGACACGATCCCCGGCTACCGCACCGGCACCTGGACCGTCGACCACTCGCACACCGAGATCGGCTTCAGCGTGCGCCACCTCGCGATCAGCAAGGTCAAGGGCGTGTTCGAGTCGTTCGACGCGACCGTCATCGCCGCCGAGAACCCCCTCGAGTCGAGCGTCACCGTGACGGTCGACATGGCCTCGATCAACACCAAGAACGCCGACCGCGACGCGCACCTGCGCACCAACGACTTCTTCGCGATCGACGAGCACCCGACCATGACCTTCGTGTCGACGGGCCTGCGCATCGAGGGCGACGCCCTGCTGCTCGACGGCGAGCTCACGCTGCGCGGCGTGACGAAGGCCATCACCCTCACGGGCGAGTTCGGCGGCATCGCCACCGACCCCTACGGCAATGTGAAGGCGGCGGCGAGCGGCAGCACCGTCATCAGCCGCAGCGAGTTCGGCGTCAGCTGGAACGCCGCGCTCGAGACCGGCGGGTTCCTGCTCGGCGACGACGTGACGATCACGATCGACGCGCAGTTCGCGCTGCAGGGCGAGTAGCCGGCAGCGCCGGATGCGGGGCGCTGCGCGCCCCGACCCCTGGCACGACGAACGGGGCGGCCCGAAAGGGACCGCCCCGTTCTGCTGTCGCTGTCGCGACTACGGCAGCAGCACCGCGTCGATGACGTGGATGACGCCGTTGTCGCAGACGATGTCGGCCGTGACGACGTTCGCGCCGTTGATCTTCACGCCGTCGGTCAGGTCGACCGTGAGCTCGGCGCCGTTGACCGTCGCGGCCTTCATGCCGTCGCTCAGGTCGGCGGCGTGCACGGCACCCGGCACGACGTGGAACGTCAGGATCGACGTGAGGGTCGGGATGTCGGCGAGCAGGCCCTCGACGGTGCCCGCGGGCAGGGCCGCGAACGCCTCGTCGGTGGGGGCGAAGACCGTGAACGGGCCATCTCCGTTGAGCGTGTCGACGAGGCCGGCAGCGCCGACGGCGGCGACGAGGGTGGTGAACGAACCGGCGCTGACGGCGGTTTCGACGATGGTGGCCATGGGGGTCTCTTCTCTTCACGAGGGTCATCAGGGCGGTTGCACCGCCCTCCCGACCGGTCTCGATCGGGTAGCCCTCACTCTGGGCCCTCCCACCCCCCGGGCACCCGTGCGCGGGCAGCGCATCGCCCCCACGCCAGCCGACCATCGCCTGTGCGTCGTGAACAGCAGGTGTCACGATCGCTACGCGCCGGGGGCCGCGCCCGATCCGGCGTCGTCGGGGTCGGGGTTCTCCTCGTCGGCGGGGCGCTGCCGGCCGCTCGCGGCCCCCGGGCCCGTGACGATCGGGCCCGTGTCGGTCGTCGCGACGATCTCCGGGTCGGTCAGCGGGTGCGCGAGCTCGTCGGGGCCGAGCCGAGCGATGAGCAGGGTGAGCGCGGCGAGCACGACGGGGATCGATCCGGCGGCGAGGAAGGCGATCGGGATGCCGATGAGCTCGCCGACCGGGCCCGCGATCGCCATCGAGATGGGCATGAAGGCGAGCGAGACGAAGAAGTCGAGGCTCGAGACGCGCCCGAGCATCTCGGGCGGCACGCGGCGCTGCAGCAGGGTGCCCCACACGACCGTCGCGCCCGAGAAGAGCACGCCGCAGACGAAGAGCGCGATGACCATGACCCACAGCTGATCGGTGAGCCCGATGACGACGAGCGGGGCGCAGCCGAGGCCCCACGCCGCGATCATGAGGGTGAGGTAGCGCCGCGGCAGCCGCATCGACGCGACGACGATCGAGCCGAGCGCCCCGCCGATGCCGAAGGCGGCGAGCGCCAGGGCGAAGTCGCCCGCACCGCCGCCCGTCTGGTCGCGCACCGCGAAGGGCAGCAGCACCTCGATGGGGCCCATGATGACGAGCACGAGCAGTGCGGAGTAGAGCAGCGTCGCGAGCAGCCAGCGTGTGCGCAGCATGTAGCGAACGCCGTCGCGCACGTCGACCCAGACCGCGCGCAGGGCGTGCACGGGCTCGGCATCGGCCTCGCGCCGCACCGCGGTCGTGCGCATGGTGACGAGCAGCAGAGCGGCCGCTCCCTGGGTGGCCGCGACGATCGCGAACCCGAGGCCCGGTGACAGGATGGCGATGGCGGCGCTCGCGGCGGCGGGCCCGGCCGCCTGCATGAGCGTGGGCCGCAGCACGCCCTCGATGCCGTTCGCCGCGAGCAGGTCGTCGGCGGGCAGCAGCGCCGGCAGCCACGCCGAGTACGCCGGGTAGAAGAAGCCGTCGGCGGCCCCCAGCAGCAGCGAGACGACCGCGAGGTGCCAGACCTCGAGCGACTCCGTGAGCGCGAGCACGGCGATCGCCGCCGCCGAGGTCGCCTTCACCGTCTCGACCGCGGCGAGGATGCGCTTCTGCGGGATGCGGTCGGCGGCGACGCCCCCGAGCAGCACGGCGAGCACGAGCCCGATGCTGCCGCCCGTCGCGACGATCGACAGATCGACGGGGGTGCCGTCGAGCTCGATGACTTGCCAGACGACGGCGACGATCCACACGCCCGACCCGAAGAGCGAGAGCACGAGGGCGAGCGCGAGCAGGCGGTACTGTGCGACCGCGAACGGCCGCAGCGCGCGGGGAAGCGACGGCATGACGCACACCCTATCGGCCGCGCTCAGCGGGCGTGACGTACGCTGAGAGACGATGAGAGAGCTCACCGCCGACCAGATCCGCGCCAGCATGGTCAACGCCAGCGAGGCCGAGATCGAGCGGATGCCCCTGCCGGGCCTGCACGAGACCGTGTGGGCCGACCGCGAGTACCTGGGGTGGCGCGATCCGGCCGGCTCCCCCCGCGGCTACATCGTGCACTGGGTCGACGACCGGCCCGTCGGCATCCTCGTGCGGGCCGCGAGCACGGCGCTGCGCCCCGGCACCGGCGCGATGTGCTCGCTGTGCCACACGCCGCAGCCCTCGACGCAGGTCGTCATGTTCAGCGCGCCCCGTGGCGGCGAGGCCGGCCGCGACGGCAACTCGATCGGCACCTACATCTGCGCCGACCTGGCATGCTCGATCATGATCCGCATCGTGCCGGGCACGAGCGAGCTCACCCTCATGCGCGACGAGCTCGTCGCCCGTCGCAGCGCGGGCCTGCGTCAGCGCCTCGAGAACTTCACGGCGAACATCCTCAAGACCGCCTGATCCAGACGACCGCTGATCCTGAGGACCGCTGAGGCGCGGCGGCGACTAGGAGTCGCGGCGACCCATGAGGTGGAAGGGGATGGCGAGCGAGAGCGACGCCGACATGATGCCCGTGAAGAACACGGCCGCGGCGAACTCCTCCGGCACCGCGTACGCGTAGGCGAACAGCACGAACGACGACACGAAGAGGAAGACCGAGACGGCCACGGCGAGAATGTTCATGATGGCTCCATTGTGCCAGGTCTGCTCGGGATAATGGCGCATGACCACCGCCACCGCCGCATCCACCCGCCACCGCCCTGCCGGGCGCATCCGCCGCCGCGTGCGGGCGATCGGGCTCGGCGCGCTCGCCGCTCTCGCGCTCGTCGTCGTCGGCTTCCTGATCTGGGCCAACACGCCGTACCGCGCCGAGCGCGGGCCCGTCATCGACGTGTGGGCGAACGAGAACGTACAGGTGCAATACCTCGACGAGGGCATCCTGATGACCCCGGTCGCCGACGCGACCGACCTGCCCCCGAGCCCGACAGGCCTGGTCTTCGTGCCGGGCGCGCGCGTCGAGGCGAACGCCTACATGTTCCAGCTCAGCGGCGTGGTCGAGCAGCACGGCGTGACGGTGCTCATCACCGAGCCGACCCTCAACCTGGCTTTCTTTGACACGCGGTCGCTCGCGCAGTTCACGACCGCCGCGCCCGACGTCGACCGCTGGTTCGTCGGCGGGCACTCGCTCGGTGGCGTGCGCGCATGCCTCATGACGCCGGGGTCAGACGCCGCGGGACTCGTGCTGTTCGGCAGCTATTGCGCCAACGACCTCAGCGGCTCCGCGCTCGAGGTGCTCAGCATCGCGGGTGAGAACGACGCGCTCTCGACCCCCGCGATCATCGAGCAGAACGCGGGGATGCTGCCGGCCGACGCGCGCTTCGTCACGATCGCGGGCGCGAACCACGCGAGCTTCGGCGACTACGGGGCGCAGTCGGGCGACGGCGAGCGCACGATCACGAGCGAGCAGATGCGCGCCGAGCTGACCGCTCTGCTCGGCGAGCTGCTCGGCTAGGCCTTCGGGGTCGCGTCGGGCTTCGCGGCTGCGGGCTTCGCCGCGGTCTTCGCGGCGTCGGTCTTCGCCGCGGCGGGCGCCACCGCCGGCGCCTCCCCCACTGCCGGGATCTTCTCGCGCTTCGTGAGCGCCATGAGCCACCACACGAGCGCGCCGACGAGGATGCCGCCGACGAGCGCGATGACGGGCGTCAGCAGCACGGGGCCCGCGAGCCGGCTCTCGGTCAGCAGGTTGGCGAGGCCGACGTAGACCCAGAACAGCGCGATGTCGACGAGGGCCACGACGCCCACGGCCGCCATCGTGACCTTCCAGGGGTTGCGCAGGCCCGCGGCCGAGAGCATCCACCCGCTCACCAGGATGGCGAGGCCGATGAGGATGAGGCTGCCGATGAGGAACGAGAGCACGATCCAGAACAGCAGGTCGGAGCCGCCGTCGAGGGCCCGCAGGATCGCGTTGGGGTCGTCGCCGCCGAGCGCGCGCGTGATGCTGCCGATGATGTTGCCGAACAGCGCGGTCGCGACGAGCGCCGCGAGCGACATGCCGAACAAGAACCAGCCGGTCTGGAAGATCGTGTGGGCCACGGCCCCGGCGATCAGGCTGCTCTGCGTCTGGTTGCGGCTCAGCGGCTGCGTGCTGCGGGGCTGGGTGGTCGCCATGGGGCTCCTCGGCTCGGGTGGACACTGCGAATCTAGCGCCTAGAGTGACCGCATGCTGAAGAACGCCCTGCTCGTGGGCGGCTCGGGTCAGGTGGGCACCGCGGCCGCGCGTGCCCTGCTGGCGGCGGGGGTCGAGGTCACGATCGCACACCGCGGCACGCGCCCGCTGCCCGCCGATCTCGTCGGTCCCGTGCGCGAGCTGACGCTCGATCGCGCTGACGCGGATGCCCTGACCGAGGCCGCGCGCGGCCGCGACCTCGTGCTCGACTGCATGGCCTTCGGCCCGGCCGACGCCGAGCCGTACGCCCCGCTCGTCGGGGAGCTCGGATCGCTCGTGGTGATCTCGACCGCCTCGGTGTACCTCGGCACCAACGGCACCTGGATGGACGCGGCGACGGGCGACGACGACTTCCCCCGCCTGCCCGTGCCCGTCACCGAGCACGACCCGATCGTGACGGCCGAGGTCGAGGGCTACTCGCCGCAGAAGGCCGCGCTCGAGCGCGCCCTGCTCGCGGTCGACGGCCTGCCCGTGACGATCCTGCGGCCGGGCGCCATCCACGGCCCCGACTCGCCCGCCCTGCGCGAGTGGTACTTCATCAAGCGCGCACTCGACGGCCGCTCGCGGGTGCCCCTCATCGACCGCGGCGAGAGCCGGTTCGCGACCTCGGCGACGGCGGCGATCGCCGAGCTCGTGCGGCTCGCGGGCGAGCATCCGGGCCGCCGCGTTCTCAATGCCGTCGACGAGCCCGCCGCGACCGTGCTGCAGATCGGCCAGGCCGTGTTCGCGCACCTCGGGCACAGCGCCGAGTTCGAGCTGCTGCCGCGCGGGGCGGGCGGGCCCGAGAGCGGCGTCGGCCAGACGCCGTGGTCGGTGCCCGTGCCCGTCGAGCTGAGCATGCAGGCGGCGCGCGAGCAGCTCGGCTACGAGCCGCTCGGCAGCCATCGGGCGACGATCGGGCCGGCGATCGAGTGGATGCTCGAGGCCGTCGCCGAGGCCGACTGGCGCGAGCGCTTCCCGGGCCTCGCGCGCTACGGCGCCGAGGCCTGGTTCGACTACGCCGCGGAGGACGCGCTGCTCGACGGCTGAGCGCCGTCGCTCTCGCCCGCCGCCGCGGCGCGCTGCGTGCCGACGCGCTCGGTGATGTACGACACGACGATCGCCGAGGCCGTGCCGACGATGACGATGCCGCCGCCCATGAGCAGCACGGCGAGGAAGCGGCCCGTGCCCGTCACGGGGTAGGTGTCGCCGTAGCCGACGGTCGCGAGCGTCACGACCGCCCACCAGATCGCGTCGCCGAAGGTCGTGATCGTCGCCTCGGGCGCATCGCGCTCGACCTGCAGGGTCGCGAGGGCGATGACGTACACGTAGACGAGCGCGTAGACGAGCGCGTGCGCGACGACCGAGCCGCGCACCGCCGCCCCGGTGCGGCCGCGCAGCACGGGGATGTGCCGCAGCAGGCCCGCGACGCGCAGCGCGCGGAACAGCGGCACGATGAGCGCGAGCACGTCGAGGGGGTGGGTGAGGAGGAACCGCAGGCGCCGCCCGCGGTCGCTGAGCGCCGTGCGCGCGACCATGTCGACGGCGAAGACGACCCAGGTGCCGACGACGAGCACGGCGGTGAAGATGACGAGCCAGGGCTGCGGGTCGGGCACGAGCACCCACGCCGAGTAGGCGGCGAGGAAGAGCAGGCCGAGCATGGCGAGCGCCGACGAGGTGCGGGCCTCCCAGGCGAGGCGGCGGGGGTCGAGCGGGGTCATGTGCACATTCTGGCCGACCGACCGCTCCCAGGTGCGGCCCGGCTCCGAATGATGAGATGGCAGCACCCACCTTGACCTCGGAGACCCCATGCCCCGCACCGCCCTCGACACGACCGTTCCGAACCTGACGGGCCGCCTGGCCGTCGTCACGGGCGCCAACAGCGGCCTCGGCTTCGGCCTCACCGGCCGCCTCGCCGCCGCGGGGGCCGAGGTCGTCATGGCCGTGCGCAACCGCGACAAGGGCGAGCGGGCGCTCGCCGAGCTGCAGGCGCAGCATCCGGAAGCCCGCCTGCGGCTGCTCGACCTCGACCTCGCCTCGCTCGCGAGCGTGCGCTCGGCGGCGCAGAGCCTGCTCGACGAGGAGCGCGCGCTCGACATCCTGATCAACAACGCCGGCATCATGGCCGTGCCCGACCGCCGCGAGACGGCCGACGGCTTCGAGCTGCAGTTCGGCAGCAACCACCTCGGGCCGTTCGCGTTCACGGGCCTGCTGCTGCCCACGCTGCAGCGCGCCGAGGCACCGCGCGTCGTCTCGACGAGCAGCATCGCCGCCAACGCCGGGCGCTGGCAGTGGGACAACCTGCAGGGCGAGAAGAAGTACTCGGCCTGGGGAGCCTACGGCCTCTCGAAGCTCGCCAACCTCGTCTTCGCGCGCGAGCTGCAGCGCCTCAGCACGCTCAACGACTGGGGCATCACGAGCACCGCGGCGCACCCGGGCGGCACGGCGACGAACCTGCAGACCACGGGCCCGCGCGACGGGCGCGCGCCGACGCCCGCGCAGCAGAAGCGCACCGAGCGGTTCATGCAGGGCGTCGACACGGGCATCCTGCCCTCGCTCTACGCCGCGGTGAGCCCCGCGGCGACGCCCGGTGGCTACTACGGCCCCAACGGCTTCCTCGAGGTGCGCGGCCTTCCGGCGCCCGCTCGCCTGCCGCGCGGCGCGCGCGACGCGACCGCGGCCGTGCTGCTGTGGGACGCCTCGGAGCGCCTGACCGGCGTGCGGTACGCCGAAATCGCTGAGACGGTGTCTCGATAGCTCGGAGAGCGCGTAGCCTGGAGCTACTGTGACTGCTCCTCCCGCCGCGCGCCGCGGCCACCTCGTCGACCTGCGCCCGCTGCGCGAGAGCCCCGCTTTCGCCCGCATGTGGGCGGGGGCCGCGATCACCGGCATCGGCAGCCAGATGACGATCGTCGCCGTGGGGCTCGACATCTACGACCGCACCGCGTCGACGCTCGCCGTCTCGCTCGTCGCGGCCTTCGCGCTCGGGCCGATGATCATCTTCGGCCTCTACGGCGGCGCGCTCGCCGACCGCTTCGACCGCCGCCGCGTCGCCCTCATCGCCGCGTACGCCGCCTGGGGCTCGACCGCCGCGATCGCCGTCTACAGCTGGCTCGGCGTGCCCGACATCTGGCCGCTCTACGCCTTCATCACCGTCAACTCGGTCGCCGCCGTCATGGTGCAGGTCGCGCGCCAGGCGATGATCCCCCGACTGGTGCGGCTCGAAGCGCGGGCGTGCAGCTCACCGTCGGCCCCGCCCTCGCGGGCCTCGCCGTCGCCTACCTCGGCTTCAGCGTCACCTACACGGTCGACGTCGTGCTCTTCCTCGCCGCGTTCTACGGCCTGTACACGCTGCCCGCGATGATCCCCGAGGGCGAGCGGCGCCGAGCCGACCTGCGCTCGATCGTCGAGGGCTGGCGCTTCCTGAAGGTCGCGCCGAACATCCGGGCATCGTTCGTGCTCGACATCGTCGCCATGACGTTCGGCAACCCGCGCGTGCTCTTCCCGGCCATCGGCGCGCTGCTCATCGGCGGCGGCGCCGTCACGGTGGGCATCCTGTCGTCGGCCGGCGCGGTCGGGATGCTCGTGCTGGGCCTGCTGTCGGGTCGCGTCGCCGCCGTGCGCGCCCACGGGAAGGGCATGGTGATCGCGGTCGCGGCGTACGGCGCGAGCATCCTGCTGTTCGGGGTGCTGCTGCTCGCGACAGCGGTGCTGCCCATCGAGGTCGGCACCGACATCACCGAGGCCAATGTGCCCGCGCTCGTGATCGCCTCGGTGCTGCTCGCGCTCTCGGGCGCCGCCGACTCGGTGAGCATGATCTACCGCACGACGATGATCCAGGCCGCCGTGCCCGATGTCATGCGCGGGCGCCTGCAGGGCCTCTTCACGGTCGTCGTCAACGGCGGCCCGCGCGTGGGCGACCTCTACGTGGGCGCGCTCAGCTTGACCGCGCTGCTGTGGTTCCCGCCCCTGCTCGGCGGGCTCATCATCATCATCGTCTGCGCGGTCTTCCTGCGCGTGTACCGCAGCCTGCGCGACTACGATGCGCTCGACCCGCAGCCCTGATCGGCGGGCGCGCCTGACAGGATGGGGGCGACCGGGTCCCGACCCAGAAGGAGGCGACCCATGGCCGAATCGGCCGAGAACCGCGTGGCGGTCTACATCGACTTCGACAACATCGTCATCTCGCGCTACGACCAGGTGCACGGCCGCAGCGCCTGGCGCAAGGACAACGTCTACAAGCTCGCGCCGGGGTTGTCGGATGCGACTGCCGAGCAGAAGGACAAGGTGCGGCACGCGACGGTCGACATCAGCGCCATCCTCGACTTCGCCTCGTCGTTCGGCACGATCGTGCTCTCGCGCGCCTACGCCGACTGGTCGGTGGGCGTCAACGCCACCTACCAGGGGCAGCTCATGGAGCGCGCGGTCGACCTGACCCAGCTCTTCCCGGCGACGCAGCAGATGAAGAACGGCGCCGACATCCGCCTCTCGGTCGATGTGGTCGAAGACCTCTTCCGCCTGCCCGACATCACCCACGTCGTCATCGCCGCAGGCGACAGCGACTACATCGCGCTCGCGCAGCGCGCCAAGCGCCTCGGCCGGTACATCGTCGGCATCGGCGTGGCCGGCGGCACGAGCAAGTCGCTCGCCGCGGCGTGCAACGAGTACGCCGACTACGACTCGCTGCCGGGCATCCGGCCGGCCGCGCACATCGTGGCCGACCTCGTCGTCGTTCCCGATGAGGCGGTCGCTGCGACCAAAGCGCCGCGCCGAGCCTCGACCTCCTCGGCAGTGTCCGAGCCGACATCGACCTCCGAGAGCGACGAAGCGATCGCCGTCGCAGAGACCGCCACATCGAAGCGTGCCGCCAGCAACTTGCTGGTCCGAGCACTGCGGCTCGCACTCGAGGCCACAGACTCCGACTGGGTTCACGGCTCAGCGCTCAAGCTACAGATGAAGCGACTCGACCCGGCCTTCAATGAGAAGGCGCTCGGCTACAGCAGCTTCTCGAAGTTCGTGAAGTCGCGCGCCAACATCGTGGAGCTCGACGAGTCGACACAGATCCACCTCGTGCGTCTGCGCGAATAGCAGGGCCGCCCGAGACGACGAGAACCCCCGCACCTCTCGGTGCGGGGGTTCTCGCGAACGCGTGTCAGCAGCGCTCTCGGGTCAGTGCGTTACGGGCGGCCCGGCTTCCCGGCGGGCTTGCCGTTACCGGTCGAGGTCTCCTCGACGGTCTCGTCGTCCGACTCGTCGTCGCTCTCGTCGTCGTCGCCACCCTGGCCATTGCCGTTGCCGTTGCCGTTGTTGCCGCCGTTCGCGGCGCGCTCCTCGGCCTTCTCGTTCTTGAGCTCGCGAGCCTGCTCCGACACGGCGGCACCGAACTCCGAGCCGACCTTGTTCGGGTCTTTCGCGCCCTGCTTCACCCAGTCGCTGAACTCCGACGAGCCGACGGGCAGGTCGTCCGCGCACTCCTCGGTGACGGTGCCCTCATCGGTGCCCTCGTCGACGATGCCCTCTTCGGTCGTGCCATACAGCTCGTCCTCGGTCGTGCCCTCGTCAGTGGTGCCGTCGTCGACCGTGCCGTCGTCGACGACGCACTCCTCGGCCGCGCCGTCGTCGACGACCTCGTCCTCGGTCGCGGTGAACGACGAAACGACGCCGTCGAAGGCGTCTTGCGCCGGGCCGGGCAGCGCGCCCGCGGCGCCGACGCCGGTGAGTCCGAGGGCGAGAACGCCCGTTGCAGCAGCCAGCTTGGCGGCGAGGCCGAGCCCCGCGATCGATGCAGCCATCTTCTTGATCCCCTTGAGTGGTGTCGGTTCCGCACCGGCGCTGACCCCCAGCGCCGGCTGGTCGAGCCGAGCCGCGAGCGCAGCCGAGGGCTGCGGTGCGACCAGCTGAGATGCATCACGACGCACGTCGGCGATCGAAGCGGCCAGCTCGGCAAGCTCGGGGCGGCCCTCAGGGGTCGCGCCCGACAGAAGCTGCTGCGCCTCGGCGTCGGTGATCGTGTGTTTTCTCATCTCATTTCTCGCTATCGTTCGCGGGCGCGTCAGGGGTACGGGTCTCGACAAGTTTTTTTCTGAGCCGCTCGAGCGCGCGGCGCTGCAGGGCTTTCACGGCACCCGGGCGCTTGCCGAGCACCTCGGCCACCTGCTCGACGGTGAGGTCGGCGACGATGCGCAGCGCCATGACGTCGCGCTGGTCGGCGGGCAGGCTCGCGATCATCGCGATCGCCCGCTGGTCGCCGAGGCGGGCGGCGGCCTCGTCTTCGGCGCTGGATGCCCGGCGCGGGTCCTCCTCGGCGAGCAGCTCGACGGTCTCGCCGCGTCGGCCGCGCATCCGCAGTTCGTCGACGAGCCGGCGGTAGGCGATCGAGAACACGAACGAGCGGAACGCGGCCGCGTCGCCGCGGAACTCGGCGAGGCGGTCGAACACGACGAGGAAAACCTCGCTCGTGAGGTCGTCGGGCTCGCGCGATCCGCGGGCGCTCACGAAGGCGGCCACCGCCGGGGCGTAGTCGCTCCACAGGCGTGTGCACGCCCAGCTCGCGCCCGCTTGCGCGGCGACGAGCACCGACGCGAACGCCTCGTCGCCCCTGCTCCCCCGGTCAGACATCGCCCCCAGGCTAGGCGCGCGCCCCGCCCGCGACAAACCGCGCTGTTCGCCAACCGAGCCAACCGCTTGCACGGGGGCAGGCCGCGCGCCACACTGAAACCCCGCTTTCCCCGAGGCGCATCCCGTGCCCTCCCTCTCGAGAGGCAACCCTCGTGACGGTGCCCGCCCTGCCGCAGCTCGCCGCGGACCTCTACCTAACCGACGGCGGCCTCGAGACCACGCTCATCTTCCACGACGGGCTCGACCTGCCCGACTTCGCGGCCTTCCCGCTGCTCGAGCACGACGACGGCCGCGGGGCGCTCGAACGCTACTACCGCGCGTACCTCGACATCGCGCGGCGGCACGGCACCGGGCTCGTGCTCGAGACGCCGACGTGGCGCGCGAGCGCCGACTGGGGCCGACGGCTCGGCTACAGCGCGGCCGCCCTGCGCACCCTCAACATCGCCGCGGTCGAGCACCTGCGGCGGCTGCGCGACGCCCACGGCCAGGGGCAGCCGCCCGTCGTCATCAGCGGCAATCTCGGCCCGCGCGGCGACGGCTACTCTCCGACGACCGTCATGACCCCGATCGAGTCGGCGGCGTACCACAGCGAGCAGATCAGGGCCCTCGCCGATGGCGGCGCCGACCTCATCACGGCGCTCACCATCACGCACGTCGACGAGGCGATCGGCATCGTGCGGGAGGCCGTCGAGCACGGCATGCCGGTCGTCATCTCGTTCACGGTCGAGACCGACGGCACGCTGCCGAGCGGGCAGCCGCTCGCCGAGGCCATCGCCGAGCTCGACGAGGCGACCGCCGCCAGTGCGGCGTACCTCATGGTGAACTGCGCGCATCCGAGCCACTTCGCCGACGTACTCGACCCCGCGTCGGAGGAGCTCGGGCGCATCCGCGGCATCCGTGCCAACGCCTCGACCCTCAGCCACGCCGAGCTCGACGAGGCGGACGAGCTCGACGCGGGCGACCCCGTCGCGCTCGCGGGGCTGTACCGCGAGCTGCTGGCCCTGCTGCCGAACCTCACGGTCATGGGCGGATGCTGCGGCACCGACGACCGCCACATCGAGGCGATCGCGGCGGAGTGCGCGCCGCTGCTGCCGCGCTGACCCCGGCTCTCAGTCGAGCAAGGCGAGCAGCGCGTCGACAGTGCGCAGGTTGCGGGCCGTGCCGACGACGCCGAGCGCGCGCAGCAGTCGGGTGAGGTCGAGCTCGGCGCGGCCGGCGCCGTTCGCGTAGCGCACGTGCAGGTCGTCGCCGATGACAGCCCACTCGTCGGCTCCGCGCGGTACGTCGGCGGCCGCGCGGGGGTCGGGCGCGCCGCTCAGCGGCACGAGGTACGAGAAGGCCGGGTCGACGATGGCGAAGGGATGCGCATCCCGCGCCGCGCGCAGCGCCGCCGCATCGCGCACGATGACCTCGCGGCGGAACCCGAATCGGGTCTCGACCGCGTCTTCGAGGGCGCGCGCGAAGGCGAGCGGGTCGCCCGTCGGTGTGGCGATGAGGTTGCCCGAGGCGATGTAGGCCTGCACGTCGGTGGCGCCGAGCTCGGTGGCGAGCGCGCGCAGCTCGGCCATCGGCAGCTTCGCGGTGCCGCCGACGTTGACGGCGCGGAACAGGAAGACGTGCGTCACGAGACGTCGACCAGTTCGATGTGCACGCGCGCCTCATCGCCCGCGCTCAGCCCCTCGGCCTGCCGCACGGCCTTCTTCACCGGCAGCACGTAGGCCTGCTGCTTCGAGTCGGGGAACAGGCTCGTCAGCCACTCGCTGCCACCGACACGCACGCGCACCCGCACACTGCCGAACCCGTTCGTGAGGCCGTGAGTGCGTGCGTCGATCTCGTCGCTGATCGCCACCGGAACGGTCACGAAGTGCCAGGCGGCGGGGCCCGTCCACTCGTAGAGGGCGGCCGTGAAGTCGTAGGTGGTGGTGTCGTCTGCGGATGCTCGCACCGGGTCAGTCTGCCGCAGAGGGGTGACGGCGCTAGGTGAGCAGCGTGATCTCGCCATCGACGACTCGCTCGACGCGCACGACGTGACGCATGATGTCGGGCACCCCGCCGATGACGGTCAGTTCGCGCACGTCGGTCGGGCGCGTCGCCGAGGGATCCTCTCGCGCAGGGTGCGGGTACGCCGCGATCGGGGCGAAGGTCGCGCGGCTTCGTCTGCCCGGCACGTTCGGCCGCGCGAAGCCGGTGTTGATGCGCGCGAGCTCGATCGACTGCTCGTAGGTCTCGATCAGGGTGGCCGTATCCACCGAGATGATCACGCAGGGCTTCTGTCGATATGCCCTGGCGTTGACCAGCTCCATCACTCGATCACGACGGAGGAAGAAGAAGACCCGCTCGTTCAAGAGAGCGAGCCACTCCTGCACTGACAGCCCGTCCAAGCGCTCGCTCAGTGTCGGCTCGTGCAGAGGCCCCTGGTCCCGGACGACCGCCTTGCCGTGCTGCGGGTGCTCGAGCACAGTTGACCTCGCACGAACGGTTGTCAACAGCTCACGTCGGGTCGGTTCCTCGACCTCCCACCGGTCGAGCAGCCCCTTCGTGCTGAGCAGCCCGTGCTCGCGAATGGTCGGCCAGCTGCCGTCGGCCGCGGTGTGGAACAGCGTCGGGTAGAGGCGCACGAGGTCGGCAGTGAGCACGGGTCGACTGTAACCCGCGACAGCCATAGCCTCGACGCATGGAGCCCGACACCGTCACCCCCGCCGATCTCGCCCGCGAACTGGGCGTCACGTCGAAGTCTGTGCGCGACGTCCTGCGTGCGCACTACGGCACACTCACCCCGCCGGCGACCCGCTGGCGGGTCACGGACGAGCAGGCTCGGGCGGTGCGACAGCACTTCGCCCAATAGCCGCCCTGATCGGCGACGGCCAGCAGACCATCTACCCCGGCGGCTACTCGCTCGCCGAGGCGGGCATCTCGGTCGCCGGCCGCGGAGTCGTGCTCTCGACCAACTACCGCAACACCCGCGAGATCGCCCAGTTCGCCGCCACGATCGTCGAGGGCGACGAGTTCGTCGACCTCGAGGGCGGTCCGGGGCGGGCGGATGCTGCGCTCGACGTTCCCCGCACGGGCCCGTCGCCCGAGCTCGCGTCGTTCGAGTCTGTCGCTCTTCATGACGCCGCACTCGTGTCGCACGTGCGCACGCTGGTCGCGTCGAGCGTCGACCCCGGCGACATCGGCGTGCTGACGGCGACGAATCGGGATGCTCTCGCCATGCTCGCCGCGCTGCGCGCCGCCGGGTTCGGCGTCATCGAGTTGGAGAGCTACGCGGGCTTCGCCGCTCCCCTGGTGAAGGTCGGAACGATCAAGCGAGCCAAGGGCCTCGAGTTCAAGCAGGTGCTACTGGCGCGGGTCGATGGGTCGCTACTCTCCCCCGCTGCTTCAGGGCTCGACGAAGGCGCGCTCGAACGGCGCGAGATCGAGCGGCGGGAGTTGTACGTCGGCATGACCCGCGCCCGCGATGGGTTGTGGGTTGGGAGAGCCAGTAACGGCGGCGTCGAAGCGCAAGGCGGATCTAGAAACTAAACCAATGATGTATGTTCACGTTATCGTGAAGCAAGGGAGATGCGCACATGTTTCTGGAAACCCTAATCCTCGAGAACGTAAGGGGTTTTCGCACTAGCGATGAGCCGATAAAGCTCGATTTCGCCCGGCCAGATGGGACTTACGCCGGGCTGACCGTAGTGGCCGGTCGGAACGGGAGTGGAAAATCCACGTTGTTGCGCTCCATCGCCCTCGCACTCTCTGGCCCGACTACAGCTCGGACGCTCTCGCCCGGGTTCCACGGATGGATATCCAACGGCACGCGCTCGGCCCGCGTCGAAGCCGCCTTCTCCCAAGGGCCGGCAGACGCATTCGGAACGGGAGGCGCCCCTCCGAAGACACGACCCTGGGCTGGACTGCGATGGGACCAGGAGGCCCCAACATCGTTCGTCGAGATGCAGGAGTCAATACCGAAGAGCTCTGCGAAACTGACCGCTCGACGGGGTCCCCCTTCCGGTTGGTTTCTGGCCGGCTATGGACCCTTCCGGCGATTGAGTGGCGCGGCGGCAGAAGCACAGCGCTCGATGTTGGGCAGCAAACGCACAGCAGCGCTCGTCACGCTCTTCGATGAGTCCGCGTCACTGGCAGAGTCGACCTGGTGGCTCCAGGAGCTCTATCCGAAGAAGCTCGAGGGTGATCGGACCTCGGAAGCCATACACGAGGACATCCGTAGGATTCTCAATGACGGATTGATGCCAGACGGCACCGAGGTCACCGATTACACATCGGAAGGGCTTCGGGTGCGTCAAGGGGGCGCGGAGCTCATCTTGGAAGAAAT
>LNFD01000239.1 GCA_001464255.1 Actinomycetales bacterium Ga0077552
CCGATCGCCGTGCTGCTCGGCCGCTTCGTGCCGATCGTGCGCAGCCTCATCTCGATCCCCGCGGGGGTCGACCGCATGCGGCTCTGGCTCTTCCTGCTGTTGACGACGATCGGCAGCGGCATCTGGAACACGCTCTTCGTCGTGCTCGGCTTCGTGCTCGGCGAGAACTGGGTCGTGGTCGAGGACATCGCCTCGCGGTACAGCCGCGCCGTGCTCGTCATCGCCATCATCGTGCTCGTCGCGCTCATCGTCTGGCGCATCGTGCGCGTCATGCGCCGCCGCCGGGCCGAGCGCGAGGCCGCAGGCCCTGAGGTCTAGGTCAGGCTCTAGCGCGGCGCGAGCAGCGCGGCGATCACGATGAGCGCCGGTACTGAGAGCACGGTCGTGATGAGCACGGCATCCCGCGCAACGGGCACGGCGCGCTCGAACCGCACCGCGTAGTTGAAGACGTTCTGCGCCGTCGGCAGCGCGGCGAGCACGACGACCGCGAAGAGCGGCAGGCCCTCGAGCCCGAAGACGAAGGCGCCGACCGCCCATGCGATCGTCGGCATGGCGACGATCTTGAGCGAGACGGCGAGGAGGATGTCGCGCCGCCCGGATCCGGGTTCGAGGATGCGCCGGCCGTGCAGCGACATGCCGAACAGCAGCAGCACCGTCGGCACGGCCGCCGCGCCGATGAGGTGGAACGGCTCCATGACCGGCTCGGGCAGCTCGACGCCCGTGACCGACAGCAGCAGCCCGAGCGCCGAACCGATGATGAGGGGGTTGCGGACGGGCTGGCTCAGCACGCGACCGATCGAGAGCGTGCCGCTCGTCGTGACATCGAGGATCGTGAGCGCGATGGGGGTGAGGATCACGAGCTGCAGCAGGATGATCGGCGCGGCGAACGCGGGATCCCCCAGCACGTACGCCGCGATCGGCAAGCCGATGTTGTTGGCGTTGGCGTAGCCGGAGGCGAGCGAACCGATGGTCGTCTCGGGCACGGCGCGGCGCCAGACGACCCGTGCGACGAGCGCGAACACGGCCATGCAGCTGAGCGCGGCGATCGCCGAGACGGGCAGCAGCGACGAGAACAGCTGCCGCGCATCCGCCTCGGCGAGCACGGTGAAGAGCAGGGCGGGCGAGAGCACGAAGAAGGCGAAGCGGCCGAGCACGAACTCG
>LNFD01000240.1 GCA_001464255.1 Actinomycetales bacterium Ga0077552
CAGAAAGGCGCCAGCCCCCTAGGCGCGCGGGCCGTCGAGCCCGACGAGCTTGCCGGCGATGCCGCCCGCGGCCCGCAGCGCCGCCCCGCCGCCGAACCCGGCCTGCGGGAAGACCACGCGGCGGTCGCGCGCCTCGGTGAGCGCGTCGAGCAGCACGGTCGCGGCCGGCTGCTGCGGTGCCCACAAGTAGAGCGAGAGCGCCCCGGGGATCGAGTTGACCTCGTTGACGAAGAGCTCGCCGGTCTTCTCGTCGAGCAACAGGTCGACGCGCACGATGCTCGTGAGGCGCGTGACCTCGGCGACGCGCTCGGCGAGCGCGCGGGCCTGCGCGTGCACGGCCTCCGGCACGTCGGCGGGAAACTCGCGGGGGGCGCTCGTGAGCCCGGCATCCGAGCCCGCACCGCCGGCCAGGTACTTCTCGGCGTAGGAGTAGAGCGCGCTGCCCGCGTCACCGCGCAGCGGCTTCTCCAGCTGCGTGATCTCGAGGCTCGGGTAGGTGCGGAAGGCGATGTTGAGGTCGACGAGCTCGGGGCGGTACGGCTCGACCACGGCGCCCGTGCGCAGGTGCACGCTCGTGGCGGCGAGCGCGCGCGCGGCATCCACGTCGTCGGCGATCTCGATGCCGATCGACGAGCCGCCGAAGCGACGAGCGTCGACACGGCCTCGCGCGGCAGCGAGGGGATGCCCGCGGCGTGCATGAGGCCGCCGAAGGCGAGCTTGTCGATGCCGACCGCGCCCGCGAAGAGGGTCGACCCGGTGGCGGGGATGCCCATGAGCGAGAACACCGCGGCCGCGCCGCCGCCCTCGCCGACGCCGCCGTGCAGGCACAGCAGCGCGGCCTCGATCTCGAGGCGCTCGGCGCCGAACGTCTTGCGGCGGTACAGGCCCGGCTCGCCCGAGACGCGGGCCTCGAGAACGACCGAGTCGCGCGGGGCGCCCTCGAGGTAGTCCTTCGCCTCGGTCGCGGCAGGCACGCGGTACCACTCCCCCGTCGGCGACCAGTAGATCGGCACGACGCTGTGGCCCGCGGCCGTCAGGACGCGCTCGGCCTGCAGGCCGGTGAGAATCGAGATCTCGTGCTCGGGGCTCGGTCCGCCGAAGACGACGGCCCAGGGGGCGGTACCCGCCATGGTCACCTCAGTTGCTCGTGGGCCGCGCCAGGCTCAGCCTCTGCCCACGCGGCCGATCAGGGGTAGTGGTCGGGCAGATCGTTCTCGTAGAGGATAACGCCCCGGTCACCGGCGGCCTCGACCGCGCGCGCGACGGCGGCCTCGCGGCGGTCGACCGCGATCGCCCCCGGCGCCGCGGTCGTGGCCGTGCTCGCGTAGCCCGCGAGCAGGGCGGCGCGGTTCGTGCGGGCGACCGCGAAGAGCAGCCCGTTGGCCGCGCCGATCGCTGCGCCGAACGCGCGGTTGCGCTCGGCCTGCACGGGCCCGAGCTCGACCATGCCGGGCGTGACGACGACGAGCGGCCCGCCGCGCTCGGCGGCGAGGGATGTCGCGCCCTCGAGGGCGCGCAGCGACCCGACGGGGTTCGCGTTGTAGGTGTCGTCGATCACGAGCGCGCCACTGGGAGCCTGCTGCACCTCGGCGCGGTGCTGCGAGCCCGGAAGGTCTCCGAGGCGGGCCGTGATCGTGGCGGCCGGAACATCCGCCGCGAGGGCGATGCCCGCCGCCACGGCGACGTTGACCGCGTGGCCCGTGCCCGAGACGGTGACGGGCGCGGGCGCGGCCCCGCGGCCGATGACGATGGTGCTCGGCGCCCCGTCGTGGCCGGGGTCGAGCACGACATCGGCGTCGGAGCCAGCGACGCAGCTGACCGTGACGACGCGCTTGCCCTTCGCGCGGCACTGCTCGGCGAGCTCGGCGAGGCGCGGGTCATCGATCGGCAGCACGACCGTGCTCGCGCGCTCGGTGATCTCGGCCTTGGCCCGGAAGATGACGTCGGTCGACCGCATGCGCTGCAGGTGCGCCTCGCCGATGACCGTGATGGCCGCGATGTCGGGCGGGAAGTAGGTCGACAGCTCGCGAATCTCGCCCGCCCCAAAGATGCCCATCTCGGCCACGAACACCTCGGTGCCGGGCACGAGCTTGTCGTTGACAGCCCGCGAGAGCCCCAGGCGGTTGTTGAAGGATGCCGGGCTCGCGACCGTCGCGTACGTCGCGCTCAGCAGGTGGGCCACGTAGTTCTTCGTGCTCGTCTTGCCGTACGAGCCCGTGATCGCGACCACGCGCGGGCGCACCTGCGCGAGGCGCTTCTGCGCGGCCACGACGAACTTCTTCGAGCCCGCGCGCTCGATGGGCGCCATGATCGCGAGGGCGAGGTCGGTGAGCGGGGCGCTCAGGAGGAGCACGAGGGCGGGGGCTGCGGCCGCGCCATAGTCGAGCACCCAGACCAGCACGACCGTCGCGCCGACGTGCAGCGTGATCCAGCACACCATCAGCCGCTTCAGCCGGTCGGTGAGGGCGAGTTTCGCCGAACGGCCGCGCACCGGCAGGCCGAGCGGAATGAGCGCGATGACGACGATCGCGACGAGCGCCCAGTACGGACCCAGCGGGGGCACACCACTGAGTACGGCAGCCGTCG
>LNFD01000241.1 GCA_001464255.1 Actinomycetales bacterium Ga0077552
GCAGGGCCGCGGCCCCGTGCAAGGTCACCGAGCGCGCGCGCGACTCGGCGCTCGCCAGCACGCGCGCCACCGCATCCGCCCCCGCATCGGGGCCGGCGGCATCGCTCGGGGCGTCGATCGGGTCGAGAGCGTCATGGTCGGTCATATGCCGTTCACTGTACTCCGCCCGACTTCGGTAGATTCTGCGCATGGCAGCCGACCACTACTTCACCGCCCAGCCGAGCGGGGAGTTCGTGGCCAAGCCGCTCACGGTCGAGCTCGCGGGGCGCACGGTCGAGCTGCAGACCGCCGGGGGCGTGTTCAGCCCGGGAGGCGTCGACGTCGGAACCCGGGTACTGCTGTCGCACGTCCCTCCGCCGCCGCCGAGCGGCGATCTGCTCGATCTCGGGTGCGGCTGGGGGCCGATCGCCCTCACGCTCGCTCTCGAGTCGCCGCACGCGACCGTGTGGGCGGTCGACATCAACGAGCGGGCACTCGAGCTGACGCGCCGCAACGCCGCCGCCCTCGGCCTCGACAACGTGCGCGCCGTGACCCCGGATGCCGTGCCCGACGACGTGCGCTTCATGACCATCTGGTCGAACCCGCCCATCAGGGTCGGCAAGAACGAACTGCACGGCATGCTCGAGCAGTGGCTGCCGCGCCTGCGCGAGAGCGCCGACGCCTGGCTCGTCGTCGCGCGCAACCTCGGCAGCGACTCCCTGCAGCGGTGGATGGATGCGCGCTTCGCGGGCGAGCTCGCCGTGTCGCGGGCCGCGACCCACAAGGGTTTCCGCGTGCTGCGCGTGCGCAACCGTTCGGGGCTCACGGGGCCCATCACGACGATCGGCCCGGCAGCCCGCTGAGACCAGCGCCCGCGCGACCGGGTGAGGTCAGACCGCGATCTCCCCGTCGAACACGAGTTCGGCCGGCCCCGAGAGCGCGACGTGCTCGCCGTCCTCTGCCGCGAACATGCGCACGCCGAGCACGCCGCCCGGCACGGTGACGCGCCACTCGTTCGGCGCCGACTCGCCCGCCCAGTACCGCACCGCGAGAGCGGCCGCGACAGCTCCGGTGCCGCAGGAGAGCGTCTCACCGCTGCCGCGCTCGTGCACGCGCATGCGGATGCGCCCGATGCCGTCGACCACGAGCGGGTCGGCGGGCACGACGAACTCGACATTGGCGCCCGCCGCGGGCACCGGGTCGAGCTGGGGGGCCACCCCGAGGTCGAGGGCCGCGAGCTCGTCATCGCTCGCGAGGGCGACCACGACGTGCGGGTTGCCCACGTTGATGCCCAGACCGGGCCGGGCGACCGGCAGCTCGCGTGCGCGCACGAGCGGCTCACCGCCGTCGAGCCGCCAGCGGCCGAGGTCGGCGGCGAAGCCGTCGACGAGGCGATGAACATCGATGACACCGGCCCGCGTCCCGATCGCGACCGAGGCTCCGGGCGTGAGCTCGATGAGCTGCTGGTCGATGAGGTACCGCACGAAGACCCGGATGCCGTTGCCGCACATCTCGGAGAGGCTGCCGTCGGAGTTCGTGTAGTCCATGAACCACTCGGCATCGGGGGCCTCGGCGAGCAGGGCGCGGCCCTCGGGGATGCTCGCCGAGCGCACCGCGCGGATGACACCGTCGCCGCCGACCCCGAAGCGCCGGTCGGCGAGGGCCGCGCGCTGGGCCGTGGTGAGCTCGAGCGCACCCTCGGGGTCGGAGACCAGAACGAAATCGTTGCCGGTCCCGTGGCCCTTGGTGAATCGCAGCGTCGTCACCCGCCCATGGTAGCCGCGAGGTCGTCGGCCACCCGGTGCTCGAGCTGGGCCGCGAGGTCGTCGGCAGCGGCATCCAGAGCCTCGATCGACGAGTCGCGCCGGAACCAGCTCACCTGCCGACGGGCGTAGCGCCGCGTGAGGGCCTGGGTCTGTGCGATGGCCTCCGCCTCGTCGACCGCGCCGCGCAGCTGCGCGATCGCCTGGGCGTAGCCGATCGCCCGGCTCGCCGTGACGCCCCGCTCGAGGCCGAGCGGCAGCAGGCCGCGCACCTCGTCGACCGCCACATGCCGCGCACGCGCTCGTCGAGCCGTGCGACGAGTGCGGCGCGATCGAGTTCGAGTGCGAACTGCCGGTACGGCCGCCAGGGGCGCTCGCGCGCGGCGAGACCGGCGCTGAAGGGCTCGCCCGTGAGGTCGCCGACCTCGAGGGCCCGAACGATGCGGCGGCCGTTGTGGGGGCCGATCGCCGCCGCGGCGACAGGATCGCGGCGCTCCAGCTCGGCGTGCAGGGCGGCGGGGCCGCGCATCGCGAGCTCGCCCTCCCAGTGCGCCCGCCGGGCGGGGTCGGTGCCCGGGAACCGGAAGTCGGTCAGCACGGCCGCGAGGTACAGCCCCGACCCGCCGACGAGCAGGGGGACCGCCCCGCGCTCGACGATGGCGTCGATCGCCGTACGCGCGTCGGACTGATACCGCGCGACGCTCGCCTCCTCGGTCACCTCGAGCACGTCGATGAGGTGGTGGGGCACGCCGCGCCGCTCGGCGACGGGCAGCTTCGCGGTGCCGATGTCCATGCCGCGATAGAGCTGCATCGCGTCGGCGTTGACGACTTCGGCCTGCATTCCTCGAGCGGCCAGGCGCTCAGCCAGGTCGAGCGAGAGTCCGCTCTTGCCCGTGCCCGTGGCGCCGACGAGGGCGATGATCACCGGGATGCCCGGCTCACGCGAGCCGTGGTGCGCCCTCGGCGACGGAAGCACGCAGCCCCGGCAGCCCGAGCGAGACCGGGCGCGGGCCCGCCCCCGTCGGCGCGGGAGCCGCGCAGCTCTCGGCCTGCGCGCGGTCCCAGGCGTCACCAGCGCGCGTGCGGCGGATGCGCAGGGGCTCGTCGTGGTCGGCGATGAGGTGGAACGAGGCGGCGTGCGTGATCGTGGTCGTCACGATGTCGCCCGGTCGCGGCACCTCGCTGCCCGCCGGCACAGCCAGGTGCACGAGGCGGCTGTCGGCGGCGCGACCCGAGATGCGATCGGTCTCGGCGTTCTTGCGCCCCTCACCCGTCGAGATGAGCACTTCGACCTCGCGGCCGACCTGCCGCTGGTTCTCGGTGGCGCTGATCGCGTCTTGCAGGGCCGTCAGGCGCTCGTAGCGCTCCTGCACGACCTCCTTCGGTACCTGGTCGGGCATCGTCGCCGCGGGCGTCCCCGGGCGGATGGAGTACTGGAAGGTGAAGGCGCTCGCGAAACGCGCCTGCTCGACGACCCGCAGGGTCTCGGCGAAGTCGTCGTCGGTCTCTCCGGGGAACCCGACGATGATGTCGGTCGAGATCGCGGCGTCGGGGATGCGGTCGCGCACGCGGTCGAGGATGCCGAGGAACTTCTCGCTGCGGTAGGAGCGCTTCATGGCCTTGAGGATGCGGTCGGAGCCGGACTGCAGGGGCATGTGCAACTGGGGCATGACCGCGGGCGTCTCGGCCATCGCATCGATGACGTCGTCGGTGAACGCCGCGGGGTGAGGGCTCGTGAACCGCAGGCGTTCGAGACCGTCGATACGCCCGGCCGCACGCAGGAGCTTGCCGAAGGCGAGCCGGTCGCCGAACTCGACGCCGTAGGAGTTGACGTTCTGCCCCAGGAGTGTGACCTCGATGGCGCCGTCGTCGACGAGGGCCTGGATCTCGGCGAGGATGTCGCCGGGCCGCCGGTCCTTCTCCTTGCCGCGCAGCGCGGGCACGATGCAGAAGGTGCACGTGTTGTTGCAGCCGACAGAGATGCTCACCCAGCCGCTGTGCGTCGAGTCGCGCCGGGTGGGGAGCGTCGAGGGGAACACCTCCAGCGACTCGAGGATCTCGAGCTGCGCCTCGCCGTTGTGCCGAGCACGCTCGAGAAGCGTCGGCAGCGAGCCCATGTTGTGCGTGCCGAACACGACGTCGACGTACGGTGCGCGTTCGAGGATCGTCGTGGTGTCCTTCTGAGCCAGGCACCCGCCGACCGCGATCTGCAGGTCGCCCCCCCGCTGCCGCTTGATGCTCGCGAGGTGCCCGAGGGTGCCGTAGAGCTTGTTGTCGGCGTTCTCGCGCACCGCGCAGGTGTTGATGACGACGATGTCGGCCTGGCCGCTCTCGGCCCGCGTGTACCCCGCCGCCTCGAGCGAGCCGCTCAGCCGCTCGGAATCGTGCACATTCATCTGGCAGCCGAAGGTGCGCACCTCGTAGGTGCGCCGACGGTCGGCGGCGGAGGGCGCGACGGGCTCGGAGACGACGGTGCTCATGATCGTCTCAGTCTACGGCGCGCAGTGTATGCGGGGCGGGGCAGCGGGTGGCGCACCCGGAGCACGGGACAGCACTAGAGCCCGCCCGGGGTGAGGGCCCAGGGGTCGGGACTAGCGGAACTCGACCCGGTGCACTGTCGCGAGCCGCGACGTCGGGCCGCTCGCGTCGCCCGCGAGCTCGTCGTCGCGGTCGTCGAGAGCGCGCCGAGCGGCCTCGCGCACCGCGCTTCCCGAGTGGCCCTTGCGGGCGAGGAAGTCGACGAGCCGTCGCTCGGCGGTGGAGCGGTCGAGGCCGCCCAGCCGTCGCGCGCGGTCGCGCGCGAGCTCGAGCACGAGGTCGTCGTGCGCCTCGGCGTCGACGCTCTCGGCGAGGGCCTCGTCGATCGCGGCGCGGTCGAGCTTGCGGCGCATGAGCTCGGAGCGCAGCGCCGAGTCGCCGAGCTTCTTGCGGGTGCGCAGCCGATCGACGAGGTCGGCCGCGAGGGCGCGATCATCGATGAGGCCCACCGACTCGAGACGATCGAGCTCGGCCTCGGCGACGATCGGCTCGATCTCGCGCCGGCGCAGCAGCTCGGCCACCTCGGCGCGCGACTGACCGCGCCGCGTGAGCGCGTGCATCGTGACGTTCTCGGCCCGACGCGCCTCGGCTTCGTGGTTCGCGGCCGACGTAGCGGCCTCGGCCGCCTCGCGTCCGGCCTGGGCCTCGCGCGCCCCGGGCAGGAAGGTCACGGGGGCGAGCGCCGCGGTCTCCGGCGCATCGATGCCGCCATCGCCCTGCCCGGGGTCGCGCGAGGAGGGCATCAGGCGCCCGCCGCCGCGCGCAGCTCGGGCTGCTCGGTGCTCGGCGCGACAGCCGGCGTGGCCGCCGGAGCGGCAGCAGCCTTCGCCGACGCCTTGCCGGGAGCCTTCTCGACGGGGGCCACGGGCTCGACGGCGGCGAGCTTCGCGCCGATGCCGAGCTTGGCGAGGATCTTGGTCTCGATCTCGGCCGCCATCGCCGGGTTCTCGATCAGGAAGTTGCGCGCGTTCTCTTTGCCCTGGCCGAGCTGGTCGCCCTCGTAGGTGTACCAGGCACCCGACTTGCGCACGATCTCATGCTCGACGCCGAAGTCGATGAGGCTACCCTCGCGCGAGATGCCGACGCCGTACAAGATGTCGAACTCGGCCTGCTTGAACGGCGGGGCCATCTTGTTCTTGACGACCTTGACACGCGTGCGGTTGCCGACCGCATCGGTGCCGTCTTTCAGGGTCTCGATGCGACGGATATCGAGGCGCACCGAGGCGTAGAACTTCAGGGCCTTGCCGCCCGCGGTGGTCTCGGGGCTGCCGAAGAACACGCCGATCTTCTCGCGCAGCTGGTTGATGAAGATCATCGAGGTCTGCGTGCTGTTGAGACCGCCGGTGAGCTTGCGCAGCGCCTGCGACATGAGTCGTGCCTGCAGGCCGACGTGGCTGTCGCCCATCTCGCCCTCGATCTCGGCGCGCGGCACGAGAGCCGCGACCGAGTCGATGACGACGAGGTCGATCGAACCCGAGCGCACGAGCATGTCGGCGATCTCGAGCGCCTGCTCGCCCGTGTCGGGCTGCGAGACGAGGAGCTGGTCGATGTCGACGCCGAGCTTCTGGGCGTAGTCGGGGTCGAGGGCGTGCTCGGCGTCGATGAACGCCGCGATGCCGCCGGCCCGCTGCACGTTGGCGATCGCGTGGAGCGTGAGCGTGGTCTTGCCCGAGGACTCGGGGCCGTAGATCTCGATGATGCGGCCGCGCGGGAGGCCGCCGATGCCGAGCGCGACGTCGAGCGCGATCGAGCCGGTGGGGATCACCGCCACGGGAGCGCGGTCGTCGGAGCCCAGGCGCATGACGCTGCCCTTGCCGAACTGTCGGTCGATCTGGGCGAGGGCCGTCTCGAGGGCTTTCTCGCGGTCTGCTGCAGAGGGCATTGCGGTCTCCTTCATCTCGTGCGCGGTGTGCCTGTCTTCTGTCGCTCCTCGTCCGGCCGATGGAGCAGGGCCGGACGGATCACGACAAGGCGTGACGGCTGTCGCCGACGAGACCGACGGTACGCCCCAGACCCGACATCGCCGGGTTCGACGCGCAGCACGTGCACTGACTCGTGTTCGAGTGCCGCTGGGAGGGAGTCTATGCGAGAAGCGAACAGATGTTCGAACGAAGAGGTGCGGCGTGTCGCGGGCGCGGGCGGAGTGCTAGACGCGCTTCGGCTCGGGACGCCCAGCGCCGTACCAGCGCTCGCGCGGCACATCCATCGCCGCGCACAGCGCCAGCCAGACCTCCCGCGGCGGCGCCCCCGCGCCGAGCGCCTCGTCGGCCGTGCGCTCGCCGAGCGGCGTGAGCACGAGGTCGCGCAGCAGGCTGCGCCCGTAGGCCTCGCCGAACTCGTCGGCGATGGCGCGGAGGAACTCGCTGCGGGTCACCGCGCTCGTCGCCGGAGGAGAGGACGCCGGGGCGTCAGCGCATCGCCAGGTCGGCGTCGAACTGCGCGACCAGGTCGTCGGGCAACGTGTCGGGAACCGTGCTCAGGCCCTCGATGACCGCCAGGCGGTCGCCGACCTCGCGCATGATGAGCGAGATCGGGGTGTCGAGGGCGTCGGCGACCGAGGCGAGGATCTCGCTCGAGGCCTCTTTCTGACCACGCTCGACCTCGCTCAGGTAGCCGAGCGCCACGCTCGCGCGGCTCGCCACCTGTCGCAGCGTGCGGCCCTTCTGCAGGCGCACGTCGCGGAGGACCTCACCAATTTCCTGTCGAACCAGAACCATGGGGACCTCCTTTTCACTCGCCTCGCGGCCAGATCGTGCCGGGCCGGTAACACTACCGGAACCCGATTGCTTCACTGTAACCGCCGCCACCTGAGCGGCGGTTGTCAGTCTGCTGTCTGTAACACGACCGTCACGCATGACATTCCCGAGATCGCGTCACGCGCGTGCGGCGAGCCGCTCGTCGAGCAGGCCGAGGGCGGCGTGCGCGGCCTGTGCGCGGATCTCGGCGCGATCGCCCGCGAACCGGTGCTCGCGCACGATCGTGCCCTCCGCATCCGCCACCGCCACATAGACGAGGCCGACGGGAGCGCCGCCCTGCGCATCGGGGCCGGCGACGCCCGTCGTCGCCACGCCCAGATCGGCCGGATGCCCGCCGACCGCCGCGGCCGACCGCACGCCCTCGGCCATCGCGGCCGCGACCTCGGGGTGCACGGGCCCGTGCGCATCCAGCAGCACCGGCGAGACGCCGAGCAGGCTCGCCTTGAGCGCGGTGTCGTAGGCGACGATGCCGCCGCGCACGGCGAGCGAGGCCCCGGGGATGCCGACGAGCGCGGCGACCACGGCTCCCCCGGTGAGCGACTCGGCGACGGCCACGGTACGTCCCTCGACCGTCAGCCGAGCGATGATCCGCTCGGCGAGCGCACCGACCTCCGGGGTCGGGGTCACGACGCGGCGGCGCGGTTCTGGCGCCAGGCCTGCACGAGGTAGTCGATGCCCGTGACCACCGTGAGCACGAGGGCCGCCGACATGAGCACGGTGTTGACGACGTGAACCCACTCGCCGAACAGGGTCCACAGCGGCAGCAGTGCCGAGGAGATCGCGACCGACTGGACGACGGTCTTGAGCTTGCCGCCGCGCGAGGCGGGGATGACGCGGTCGCGCAGCATGAGGAAGCGGAAGAGCGTGATGCCCCACTCGCGCACGAGGATGACGATGACGACCCACCAGGGAAGCTCGGCGAGCACGGCGAGCATGACGAGCGCCGCGCCCGTCAGCAGCTTGTCGGCGATGGGGTCGAGCAGGATGCCGAGGTCGGTGACGAGGTTGCGGCGGCGGGCGAGCATGCCGTCGACGCCGTCGGTCGCGATCGCGACGATGAACAGCAGCGCGGCCGCGATGCGCAGCGGACCGTCGTCACCGCCGTCGAGCACGAGCAGCACGACGAAGACGGGCGCGAGCAGGATGCGGACGACCGTGATGATGTTCGCGAGGTTGCCGCTGCTCGCCGGGGTCTCCCCCGCCCGCACGACGCGCCCGCGCATCGAGTACGACCGATCGCGGTTCTCAGCCACTGAACCCTCCGGTTCGTCGGCGCCCCGAGCCGGTCACAGGCTCAGTCGCGGTCGGTCAACTGCCAGGCGTCCTCGTCGGAATCGCCCTCGGTCTCAGGATAGCCCTCTGTCATACGAGCGACGGGGTCGTCGCCGGCGCGCGGCGTGGGCGCGGCATCCTCGCCCCGCAGCCGCGCGAGCACCTCGGGCAACTGGTCGGGGCTCACAAGCACGTCGCGCGCCTTCGAACCCTCCGAAGGACCGACGATCTCACGCGACTCGAGGAGGTCCATGAGGCGCCCAGCCTTGGCGAAGCCGACCCGCAGCTTGCGCTGCAGCATCGAGGTCGAGCCGAACTGGGTGCTCACGACGAGCTCGGCGGCCGCGAGCAGCACCTCGAGGTCGTCGCCGATGTCGGCATCGATCTCGCGCTTCTGCGCCTCGGCCGCGACGTCGTTGCGGTACTCGGGGAGGGCCTGCTGCTTGACGTGCTCGACGACCGCGGCGATCTCGGCCTCGGTCACCCACGCGCCCTGCACTCGGATGGCCTTCGAGGCTCCCATGGGGAGGAAGAGCGCGTCGCCCTGGCCGATGAGCTTGTCTGCGCCGGGCTGGTCAAGAATGACGCGGCTGTCGGTCATGCTCGAGACCGCGAAGGCGAGGCGGCTCGGCACGTTGGCCTTGATGAGGCCCGTCACGACGTCGACGCTGGGGCGCTGCGTGGCCAGGACGAGGTGGATGCCCGAGGCACGCGCGAGCTGCGTGATGCGCACGATCGAGTCCTCCACATCGCGCGGCGCGACCATCATGAGGTCGGCGAGCTCGTCGACGACGACGAGCAGGTAGGGGTAGGGCTGCAGTTGGCGCTTGCTGCCCTCGGGCAGCTCGATCTCGTTCGCGAGCACCGCGCGGTTGAAGTCGTCGATGTGGCGGAACCCGAACGACGCGAGGTCGTCGTACCGCATGTCCATCTCCTTCACGACCCACTGCAGCGCCTCGGCGGCCTTCTTGGGGTTCGTGATGATGGGCGTGATGAGGTGCGGCACGCCCTGGTAGGCGGCGAGCTCGACGCGCTTGGGGTCGACGAGCACCATGCGCACCTCGGCGGGCTTCGCCCGCATGAGCACGCTCGTGATCATCGAGTTGACGAAGCTCGACTTGCCCGAACCGGTCGAGCCCGCGACGAGGAGGTGGGGCATCTTGGCGAGGTTGGCCACGAGGTAGCCGCCCTCGACATCCTTGCCCACCCCGATCGTCATGGGGTGCAGGGCCTTCGCCGCGGCGCTCGACCGCAGCACGTCGCCGAGGCTCACGATCTCGCGGTCGACGTTGGGGATCTCGACGCCGATCGCGCTCTTGCCGGGGATCGGCGAGAGGATGTTCACCTCGTTGCTCGCGACCGCGTACGAGATGTTCTTCGTGAGCGCCGTGAAGCGCTCGACCTTGACGCCCGGGCCGAGCTCGATCTCGTACCGCGTGACACTCGGACCGCGGCTGAAGCCCGTGACGCGCGCGTCGACCTGGAACTGCGCGAGCACCTCCGTGATCGCCGCGACGACCGAGTCGTTGGCCGCCGACTTCGACTTGGGCGGGTCGCCTGGGGCGAGGATCGAGGCGGCCGGGAGGCGGTAGGGCTTCGACCCGGAGGAGCGTCCGGCGGGCGGCGCGGTGAACTCGCCCGCCGCACCCTTCTCGCTCGCGCTCGTCGCGAAGCCCGGGAGGACCGCCGGCGCGACCTGATCGCGGACGGCGGGCGCGGCATCCACCTCGCCCGTGAAGCGGCGCACGGCGCGCTCGGCCGAGGTCAGCACGTCGTCGAGGCTCTCGGTGACGGCGGCGCGCTCGGCCGGGTCGATGACCTCGGTCACTCCCGCGCGCTCGACGGGGCTGTCGAAGGCCTCGGCCTCGCGCGTCGACTTGCCCTTGCGCCACCAGGGCATCGAGCTCGTGTCGTCCATGTCGAGCCCGAGGTCGGTGAGCGATCCGAATTCGACGCTCTCGGGCTCGGCCTTCGCCTTCGGCTCGCGCGGGGCGAGCTCGGCCCCGAAGAGGTAGCTGTAGAGCTCGCGCAGACGATCGCCGATGCGGTTCGGCGGCGTCTTCGTCATGATGAGCACCGAGAGCCCGGCCAGCAGCACGAGCGCGGGAACCGCCACGTAGACGGTGGCGAGCAGCAGCACTCCGCCGAGGATCCAGCCGATGATGCCGCCGGCGAGTGCGAGCGCGAGCGGCGGCAGGGCGGGCTGCGGGGCGCCGAGGGCGACGTGGCACAGAGCGCTCACGCTCGCGATGAGCAGGCCGAGGCCGATGCCGATGCGCGTGTTGTCGTGCACGCTCGCCGGGTGCCGGAAGAGCCAGGCGGCGAACACGATCATGATGACGGGCAGCGCGAACGAGACACGGCCGACGAGACCGCCGAAGGTCCAGGCGTTGAGCGCGACGGCGACCGGGTCGGTCGCGAAGAACCACTCGACGACGGCCCCGACGAGCGCGAGCAGCACGATCAGGAACGGCACGCCGTCGCGCCGCTCGTCCTTCGCGAGGGTCTCGCGGCCGAGCAGGCGGAACATCGCGCCGGTCATGTGGGCCATGCCCATCCACAGCCGGGTCAGGATGCCCTGCTCGGGCTGCGCCGCCGGCAGCTTCTTCGTGGCCTGGGTGCGCGAGCTCGATGCCTTCGAGCTCGAACCCGAGCGCGACGACGACCGGGTGCTCGATGCCATGCGCCCACGGTACCCGCGCGGTGCGACCGCGGGCGGGGGCGACACGCGCGCCTACTCCTCGGTGGGCTCCGACGGGGAGGCCGTGTCGTCGCTCGACTCCCAGCCGCCCATCGCCACGAGCGAGTCGAGCGTGCCGGGCAGCGTGACGGCGAACTCCGGCGCGCACGCGGCGATCGCCAGCAGCAGGCCGGCCGACGGCAGGAAGCGCGAGTGCGTCACACCACGATGATACGGCGTCTCAGAATCTCCGGCTCGCTCGGCCTCGGCCCGCGCCGCTACGCGGCGCGGCGAACCAGCACCGTCTGAGTGATCGAGGCCCTAGGCCTCGGCCCGCGCCGCTGCGCGGCGCGGCGAACCAGCACCGTCAAGGTGATCGAGGCTACGCCTCGATCACCACGGGCACGATCATCGGGCGGCGGCGGTGCTGGGTGTTGACCCAGCGGCCGACCGTGCGGCGCACCACCTGGCTGAACGAGTGCGTGTCGCGCGTGCCGTTCGCGGCAGCCTCCGCGAGGGCCTTGATGATCTGCGGCTTGACGTCGTCGAAGATCGCCTCGTCGGGGGCGAACCCGCGCGCGTGGATCTCGGGGCCGACGACGACCTTGCCGGTCTGAGCATCCATCGCCACGAAGATGGAGATGAAGCCCTCCTCGGCGAGGATGCGGCGGTCTTTCAGATCGGCGTCGGTGATCGCGCCGACCGTCGAGCCGTCGACGTACACGAAGCCGATGTCGAGCTGGCCGACGACGCGGGCGACGCCGTCGCGCAGGTCGACGACCGAGCCGTTGTCGGCGACGAGCACGTTCTGCTCGGGCACTCCCGTGGCGATCGCGAGCTCGGCGTTGGCCACGAGGTGGCGCTGCTCACCATGCACGGGCATGACGTTCTTGGGCTTGAGCACGTTGTAGAAGTAGAGCAGCTCTCCCGCCGAGGCGTGGCCCGATACGTGCACGCGCGCCGTGCCCTTGTGCACGACCTTCGCACCGAGCTTCATGAGCCCGTTGATGACGCGGTAGACGGCGTTCTCGTTGCCGGGGATGAGGCTCGAGGCGAGGATGACGGTGTCACCCGCGCCGATCTCGATCTGGTGCTCGAGATTGGCCATGCGCGCGAGCACGGCCATGGGCTCACCCTGGCTGCCCGTCGACATGTAGACGATCTGGTCGTCGGGCAGGTTCGCGGCCTTCTTGTGGTCGATGAGGATGTCGTCGGGCACCTTCAGGAAGCCCAGGTCGGCCGCGATCGTCATGTTGCGCACCATGCTGCGGCCCATGAGGGCGACCTTGCGACCGTTCGCGTGGGCGGCGTCGAGCACCTGCTGCACGCGGTGCACGTGGCTCGAGAAACTCGCGACGATGACGCGGCGCGGCGCGCGCGCGATGACGCTCTCGAGCACGGGCCCGATGTCGCGCTCGAGCGCCGTGAAGCCGGGCACATCGGCGTTCGTCGAGTCGCTCAGCACGAGGTCGACGCCCTTCTC
>LNFD01000242.1 GCA_001464255.1 Actinomycetales bacterium Ga0077552
GCCGCACGTAGCCGAGCCCGACGTCGACGAGCGTCTTGAGGAAGCGGTGGATGGCCGAGATGGGCTCGAAGAACTCCGCAGCCTCCTCGATCGGCATGTCGAGAACCTCGGCGATGTTCTTGCCCTTGTAGTGAACCGTGAGCGTGTCGCGGTTATAGCGGGCGCCGTTGCAGACCTCGCACGCGACGTAGACGTCGGGCAGGAAGTTCATCTCGATCTTGATGGTGCCGTCGCCCGCGCAGTTCTCGCAGCGGCCGCCCTTGACGTTGAAGCTGAACCGGCCCTGCAGGTAGCCCCGCGCCTTCGCCTCAGTCGTCTCGGAGAACAGGGCCCGAATGCGGTCGAAGACGCCCGTGTAGGTGGCGGGGTTCGAGCGCGGGGTGCGGCCGATGGGCGCCTGATCGACGTGAACACGCACGTGCTTGCCGGGCACCTGGCGGGCCCCGTTGAGCTTGTTGGCGAGCACCTTGTAGAGGATGTCGTTGACGAGCGACGACTTGCCCGAGCCGCTCACGCCGGTGACGGCGACGAATGCCCCGAGCGGGAAGTCGACGGTCACGTCGCGCAGGTTGTTCGCTTTCGCGCCCTCGACCGTCAGCATGCGCTGCGGGTCGATCGGGCGGCGCTGCACCCTGTCGACGACCTGCCGACGCCCCGCGAGGTAGTCGCCGGTGATCGATGCGGGGTTGGCGATGAGACCCTCGTACGAGCCGGAGTGAACGACCCGGCCGCCGTGCTCGCCCGCGCCCGGGCCGATGTCGACGATCCAGTCGGCCGTGCGGATGGTGTCTTCGTCGTGCTCGACGACGATGAGCGTGTTGCCCAGGCTCTTGAGCTTGACGAGCGTGTCGATGAGGCGCCGGTTGTCGCGCTGGTGGAGCCCGATCGACGGCTCGTCGAGCACGTAGAGCACACCCGTGAGCCCCGAACCGATCTGGGTGGCGAGGCGG
The DNA here is from genome assembly GCA_001464255.1 of Actinomycetales bacterium Ga0077552. Taxonomy (GTDB): domain Bacteria; phylum Actinomycetota; class Actinomycetes; order Actinomycetales; family Microbacteriaceae; genus Microcella. The sequence goes on from LNFD01000242.1 coordinate 951, forward strand.
ATGCGCTGCGCCTCGCCCCCGGAGAGCGTGCCCGCCGCGCGCGCCATGCTGAGGTAGCCCAGCCCCACTTCGAGCAGGAACTCGAGCCGCGCGCGGATCTCGCGCAGCACCGCGGCCGCGATCGCCGCCTCCCGCTCGGTGAGGGTGATCGTCTGCATGAAGGCGTAGGCGTCGTGGAGGCTCAGCTCGGCGACCGCGGAGATGCTGCGGCTGTCGACCGTGACGGCGAGCACCTCGGGCTTGAGCCGGGCGCCGCCGCACTCGGGGCACGGCACCTCGCGCAGGTACTCGGCGAAGCGCTGCTGCGACCAGTCGCTCTCGGCCTCGGCGTACTTGCGCTCGATGTACGGGATGACGCCCTCGAAGCCCGTCGAGTAGGTGACGTCGCGACCGTAGCGGTTGCGCCACTTGACGCGCACGTCGAAGTCGTTGCCGTGCAGGATGGCCTCCTGCGTGCTCTGCTCGAGCTCGCCCCAGGGCGTGTCGAGCGAGAACCCGAGGTCGCGCCCGAGCCCGGCCAGGAGTTTCTGGAAGTAGCTGTACAGCCCCTTGCCCTGCTGGTTCCAGGGCAGGATGACGCCGTCGTTGAGCGTCAGGGACGGATCGCCGATGAGCAGGTCGACGTCGACCGCCATGCGCGTGCCG
>LNFD01000243.1 GCA_001464255.1 Actinomycetales bacterium Ga0077552
ACTCGAAGTGCTCGCGCGTCGTCGGCGACGTCATGGGGCAGTTCCACCCGCACGGCGACTCGGCCATCTACGACGCCCTCGTGCGGCTCGTGCAGCCCTGGTCGATGCGCTACCCGCTCGCCGCCGGCCAGGGCAACTTCGGCTCGCCCGGCAACGACGGCGCCGCCGCCCCGCGGTACACCGAGACCAAGATGGCCCCGCTCGCCATGGAGATGGTGCGCGATATTGAAGAAGACACCGTCGACTTCCAGGACAACTACGACGGTCGCACGCAGGAGCCGAGCATCCTGCCGGCGCGCTTCCCGAACCTCCTCGTCAACGGCTCGGTCGGCATCGCGGCGAGGTGGCGTCGGCCGCCCTCTGGCACCTGCAGAACCCGGAGGCGGATCGCGAGAGCCTGCTCGAGGCGATCCTGCAGCGGGTGAAGGGCCCCGACTTCCCGACCGGTGCGCAGATCCTCGGCGTCAAGGGCATCCACGACGCGTACCGCACGGGCCGCGGCTCGATCACGATGCGCGCGGTCGTGACGGTCGAAGAGATCCAGAACCGCACGTGCCTCGTCATCACCGAGCTGCCGTACCAGGTCAACCCCGACAACCTCGCGATCAAGATCGCCGACCTCGTGAAAGAAGGCAAGCTCGGCGGCATCGCCGACATTCGCGACGAGTCGTCGGGCCGCACCGGTCAGCGCCTCGTGATCGTGCTCAAGCGCGATGCCGTCGCGAAGGTCGTGCTCAACAACCTCTACAAGCACACGCAACTGCAAGACAATTTCGGCGCCAACATGCTCGCGATCGTCGACGGCGTGCCGCGCACCCTGCCGATCGACGGCTTCATCACCTACTGGGTGACGCACCAGATCGAGGTCATCGTGCGGCGCACGGCCTTCCGGCTGCGCAAGGCCGAGGCCGACGCCCACATCCTGCGCGGGTACCTGAAGGCGCTGGATGCTCTCGACGAGGTCATCGCCCTCATCCGCCGCTCGCCCACGGTCGACGAGGCCCGCGACGGCCTGATCGCGCTGCTCGACGTCGACGAGTTGCAGGCGACGGCCATCCTGAACCTGCAGCTGCGCCGACTTGCCGCGCTCGAACGGCAGAAGATCCAGGATCAGGCGGAGGAGCTCGAGCGTCTCATCGCCGACTACCAGGCGATCCTCGCCAGCCCCGAGCGCCAGCGCTCGATCGTCGCCGACGAGCTCACCGAGATCGTCGACAAGTACGGCGACGACCGCCGCACCGAGATCATGTTCGGCTTCGACGGCGACATGAGCGTGGAAGACCTCATTCCCGAAGAGGAGATGGTCGTCACCGTCACGCGCGGCGGCTACATCAAGCGCACGCGCAGCGACAACTACCGCTCGCAGCACCGCGGCGGCAAGGGCGTCAAGGGCGCGCAGCTGCGGGCCGACGACGTCGTCGAGCACTTCTTCGTCACGACGACGCACCACTGGCTGCTGTTCTTCACGACGACCGGCCGGGTCTACCGGCTCAAGGCCTACGAGGTGCAGGAGGCCGGGCGCGACGCGAAGGGCCAGCACGTCGCGAACCTCCTCGCGCTGCAGCCCGACGAGGAGATCGCGCAGATCCTCGACATCCGCGACTACTCGGTGGCCCAGCACCTCGTGCTCGCCACACGCAACGGCCTCGTCAAGAAGACCGCGCTGACCGAGTACGACACCAACCGCACGGGCGGCATCATCGCCATCAACCTGCGCGAGGGCGACAGTCTCGTCTCGGCGATGCTCGCCGACGACTCCGACGACATCCTGCTCGTCTCCCGCCAGGGCATGTCGTTGCGGTTCACCGCCGACGACTCGGCCCTGCGGCCCATGGGGCGCTCGACCTCGGGCGTGACGGGAATGAAGTTCCGCGCGGGCGACGAGCTGCTGTCGGCCTCCGTCGTCGGTGAGCGCGGATTCGTCTTCGTCGTCACCGAGGGAGGGTACGCCAAGCGCACGGAGGTCGAGCAGTACCGCGTGCAGCAGCGCGGCGGCCTCGGCATCAAGGTCGCCAAGCTCAGCGACGATCGGGGCGCCCTCGCCGGCGGCCTCATCGTGGCGGAGGACGACGAGGTGCTCGTGGTCATGCAAAACGGCAAGGTGGTACGCTCCTCGGTGGCCGAGGTGCCCGCCAAGGGCCGCGACACCATGGGCGTCGTGTTCGCCCGGCCCGACGACGACGACCGCATCATCGCCATCGCCCGGAACAGCGAGCGCAACCTCGTCGATCCGGATGCGGAGAACACCGAGGGCATCGAGACCGAGGGCACTGAGAGCCCCGACACCACCGAGGCCGCCACCGCGGCCGAGGTCGGAAAGGACGAGAACGAGTGAGTACTGTCGCCGAGAAGCTGCAGCGCAAGTCGCAGCGCCAGACCCCGACGAAGCAGGTTCGCCTCAAGCTCGTCTACATCGACTTCTGGTCGGCCGTGAAGCTGTCGTTCCTCGTCGCCGCGTGCGGCGCGGTGCTGCTGCTCGTCGCCACCTTCTTCGTGTGGATCGTGCTCAACTCGCTCGGCGTCATCGAGCAGGTCGACTCGGTGTTCAGCGACATCGTCGGGGAGGACGCGACGAGCCTCGCGAGCGTTCTCTCGCTCGGTCAGGTCATGTTCTTCACGACCATCGTCGCCCTGCTCAACATCGTCGGCGGCACCGCGATCGGGGCCATCAGCGCGCTGCTGTACAACCTCAGCGTGCGCCTCACGGGCGGCCTGCTCGTCGGCTTCACCAACAACTGATCACGCCCCTGGCCCGAATTGGGCGAGCGTGACCGGATGCAGTACAGTCGTATCCGGTCTCCCGGGGATATAGCTCAGGCGGTTAGAGCGCTTCGCTGATAACGAAGAGGTCCGAGGTTCAAGTCCTCGTATCCCCACGCAATATTGTCTTTCGCGCCGCCGCTTCTGCGGCGCGATGCCGCTTCCGCGAGACGAGCGCGGTCGTCTCCCTTCGCGTCTCGGCTAAACTCGAGACCTCGGGGCCTTAGCTCAATTGGTAGAGCGCCTGCTTTGCAAGCAGGAGGTCAGGAGTTCGATTCTCCTAGGCTCCACCCAAAGTGTCTTACGGGAACACGCGACATCGGAAGATGTGGTGTGTTCCCGTTTCGCTTCCTTGCCTTCGTCGCCGCTGTCGTGTGCTTCGCGGAAGATCGTGGCGAACGGCTCAGCCAGGGGTGGGCGGAGTTGGTCGTCGTCGGTGATGTCGAGGCGCGTGTAGAAGTCTTGGTTCGCGATCCGCCTATCGGCGTCGCCGGAGTGGGCGTAGGCGCGGTGCACGTCGGTCAGCAGCCGGAGTGAGTCGTGGAGGAACGCGCGCCCGCCGGTGTGGTGTTCGCCGTGTTCGGCGAGTCGGCGGTTCACGTCGGCGAGGCCCGCGCGGATGCGGTCTTGGTGCCGCTTCAACGTGTCGAGGTCGACGGCGTCGGCGAAGTGCGCCGCGAGGAGCTTGTCGGACTCTGATTCCAGGCGCGCCCGGTTCGCCGTCAGGTTAGAGAGTTCCTGGTCATGGCCGGTGTTGCGCTTGTCGAACGCGGCATCAACATCGGCCGCGATTCGCTGGTAGGTCGTGTCGCTGATCGTGATGTTTATGTAGGAGTCCGCGACCAGACGCTCAGCGACCGCGACCGGCACGGCCCTCCGGGTGCAGGTGGTCTTCTTCGCAGCCCTGCCGGAGCAGATGAAGTAGGCGTAAGTGACGCCGCGCGGGTTGGTCGCGAAGTCCAGCAGCATCCGTGACCCGCAGGTGCCGCAGTGCAGCAGACCTTTGAGGTGGTGGGCGTGTTGGACGTGCCGGGTCATCTTCGCCGTCCGCGCTTTCAGCAGTGATTGCACCTTATCGAACAAGGCAGGTTCCACGATGGGATCGTGCGCGCCAGGATGCAGCGCACCCTTGTAACGGATCACGCCCGCGTAGTACGGGTTCGTCAGGAGCTTGTAGAGCGTGTTCTTCCCCAACAGCTTCGACGAGCGTTTCGGTGTCGGCACCGTGAGTAGCCCGCGAGCGGTGAGGTCGCGCAGCAGGCCGGCGACGGAGGTCTCGCCGGTCGCGTAGTGCTCGAACGCCCAGGCAATGAGCGGTGCGCGCTCCGGATCGACCTCGACCGTGCGAACCTCCCGGCCCGCCTCGTCGGTGCACCGCACGTTCAAGTAGCCGATGGGTGCGCGCATCGGGGTGCCGCCTTGGGCGACCTTCTGCGTCAATCCTTTGGTGACTTCGGTGGCGAGGTTACGGCTGTAGAACTCCGCGATGGAGGACATGATGCCGTGCAGGAGCATCCCCGAAGGCGTCTGGTCGATGCTCTCGGTGGCGGAGACGAGGGTGACCCCGGCGCTGATGAGTGCTTCGTGAATCTTCACGTCGTCGGCTCGGTTGCGGGCGAGCCGGTCGAGCTTATGCACGATGCAGAACGTGACGCGGGTCGCGGCGATGAACGCCAGCATGTCCTGCAACCCGTCACGCTCTGCCGAGCGGGCGGACGCCCCCGCGTCGATGA
>LNFD01000244.1 GCA_001464255.1 Actinomycetales bacterium Ga0077552
CCCCAGCGCTGCGGGTAGCCGGGCTGCGCGAAGCCGCCCGCGGGATAGCTGTTGGCGGGCCGACCAGCAGAAGGCACGTCGCGCGGCAGGTCGACGCGCGGAGCAGGCGGCGGTGCGGCGGTCGAGGCCCGGTCGATGATCTTGTCGAGCTCGCCGCGGTCGAGCCAGACGCCCCGGCACTGCGGGCAGTAGTCGATCTCGATGCCGTTGCGGTCGCTCATCACGAGCAGGGTGTCATCGGTAGGGCACTTCATGCCCTCCAGTCTGCCCGGGCGACCCTATGCGTCGACTGGATGCTCGCCAAGCGTCAGCGGAATGGCCGGGCAGTCCTTCCAAAGGCGCTCGAGCGAGTAGAACAGGCGCTCCTCCTCGTGGAAGACGTGCACCACGACATCGCCGAAGTCGAGCAGGATCCAGCGGCCCTCGGCGCGGCCCTCGCGACGCAGCGGCTTGGCGCCCGCCTCGATCATGCGCTCTTCGATCTCGGCGGCGATCGCCTGCACGTTGCGCTCGTTGCGACCCGTGACGAGCAGGAACACATCGGTGAGCGGCAGCGGCCCCGAGACGTCGAGCGCGACCAGGTCGTCACCCTGCTTGGAGTCGGCGGCGCGGGCCGCGACCTGGGTGAGGGCGATGGCGCGTTCGGTGGCGGTCACGGTGTCCTTCGACGAGGGGCGGGCGGGCAAAGCACTCAGAATAGCCCGTTCACCGCGGCGAGCACGAACAGGCCGATCGCGACGACGGCCATGACCACGGTCGAGGCGACGAGCACGGTCGTGACGGTGTTGCCAGCGGGCCGGCGCCCCGTCGACATGATGCCGCTGGTGCCGGTGTGGCTGCTGACCGCGCGCAGGGCGCTCACGGGGGCCGCGTCGGCCGGGCCCGCCGCGAGGTCGCCCGGGTCGAAGAGGTCGTCGATGTCGGGGCTCTCGTGCACGGTCGGCACGGTGCCCGTCGACGACACCGCGCGCGGCAGGTCGATCATGCCCGTGATGATGATCTCGCCCGTGCCCGAGACGGGGCCCGACAGGCTGCCGAGCGGCATCTCGGGCAGCACGAGCGCGTTGGTGTTCGTCATGCTGACGGCCGAACCGACTTCGCGGCTGAACGTGTTCTCGAACGGGTCGTCCTCATCGTGGATGCCGACCGACCAGTGCGAGCCCGTCGGCGCCGACCCGGGAGGAGCCGAGGAGACCGCTGCGGTCGGCATGCGCGGCACGGCATCGGGCTGCACGAGCGGCCGCGGGTCCGCCTCGATCACGATCTCGGGCGGTGCGACGACGGCCTCGGCGGGCTCCGCCGGCAGATCGGCGGGCTCCGGCGGCAGCCCGGCGGCCTCTCGCAGAGCGCGCAACTCGCGGCGGGAGAGGGTCTGCTCGCGCGCGGGCTCGGCGACCGCGGGCGGGGCGACCACGGCGGTCGGGGCGATCACGTGCAGCGGGGGCACGCCGACCGAGCCCGTCGTCGTGCGTGTGGTACTCGAGCGCGGTGTCGAACGCGGCGGGGGCGAACCCGGCGGCCGAGGGGTCGACCACGGGCTCGGCGGGCGGGCGGAAGTCGCGGCGGCGCATCTGCGCGGCACCGGGGGCGGGCGCCACGGGCGGCGCCACGGGCGGAGCGGGCTCGACGAGGGCGGGCGGGCGGCCGTGCTCGATGACCTCGTGCGCGGCCGGCGGCGAGTCGTAGTGGGGCACGCGGGGGCGAACCTGCGTGCGGTAGGCGACGTCGCTCGGGGCCGAGGAGGGCACCGAGACCGGGGTCGCGCTGCGCGGGCGGCGCTCGATCGGCTGAGCGAAGCCCTCGGGCTGGGCCTCCTGCGACGACACCTCGGCCTGCCGTGCGGCACGACGGCTGAGAGGCGGGTCGGTGGGGATGCTCATGATGTGGGGCTCCGATAGAGCTGGTGCTTCGAGATGTACTGCACGACACCGTCGGGCACGAGGTACCAGACCGGCGAACCGTGCTCGACGCGCTCGCGGCAGTCGGTCGACGAGATGGCCAGCGCGGGAATCTCGAGCAAGCTTACGTCGCCCTCCGGCAAACCGCGAACGCTCAGGTCGTGGCCCGGTCGCGTCACGGCGATGAAGTGGGCGAGCCGCCAGAGCTCGGCGACGTCCTTCCAGTCGAGGATCTGCGCGATGGCGTCGGCACCCGAGATGAAGAACAGATCGGCATCGGGATGCTGCGCTCGCACGTCGCGCAGGGTGTCGATCGTGTAGGTGGGCCCGTCTCGATCGATGTCGACGCGGCTCACGCGGAATCGCGGGTTGGCGGCCGTCGCGATCACCGTCATGAGGTAGCGGTGCTCGCTCGGCGTGACGCCGCTCTTCTGGTACGGGTGCCCGGTCGGCACGAACACGACCTCGTCGAGCTCGAAGGCGTGCGCGACCTCGCTCGCGGCGACGAGGTGGCCGTGGTGGATCGGGTCGAAGGTTCCGCCCATGATCCCGATCCGCGCGCGACGCGCGGCGGGCTCGGGAGCGGCTGTGGTGGCGATGGGTATCGCGGCGGCGTCAGCCCGGCTCAGTGGCCGGCGTCGTGCCCGCTCGGCTTGTTCGCGGTCTTGTGGCTGTGCCGGTTCGCGACATCGCGGTAGGCGAAGGTGACGAGGCCGAGCATGAGGAAGACGAGGGCGGCGGCACCCGCGATCACCTCGGCGGGGGCGATGAGCGGAGCGAGCTCCTCCTCCGAGGCGAGGATCGCAGTGGCCAGCGTCGTCAGCATTCCGTGCTCCCGTGGTCGGTATCGATGATCGTGGGGTCCAATCTACCGCGTGCCGGCCCTGGTCGGGCTCAGGCGCGGATCTGGCCCTCGCCGCGCACGATCCACTTGGTGCTCGTGAGCTCGGGCAGGCCCATCGGGCCGCGGGCGTGCAGCTTCTGGGTCGAGATGCCGACCTCGGCGCCGAAGCCGAACTCGCCGCCGTCGCTGAAGCGCGTCGAGGCGTTGACCATGACGACGGCCGAGTCGACCTCGGCGAGGAAGCGCTCGGCGTTGGCCATGTCGCGCGTGATGATCGACTCGGTGTGCTGGGTCGAGAACCGGCGGATGTGGGCGAGCGCGGCATCCAGATCATCGACGACCGCGACGCTCAGCTCGAGCGCCATGTGCTCGGTCGCGAAGTCGTCGTCGGTCGCCTCGGCCAGGCTCGGGTCGATCGCGCGCGCACGCTCGTCGCCGCGCACCGTCACCCCGGAGGCCCGCAGCGCCGCGAGCACCGGGGGCAGCAGGCGGTCGGCCGACTCCCGGTGCACGAGCACGGTCTCGACGGCGTTGCAGACGCTCGGCCGCTGCACCTTGGCGTTGTGCACGATATCGACGGCGAGCTGTTCGTCGGCCGTCGCGTCGAGCACGATGTGCACGACGCCCGCGCCCGTCTCGATGACGGGCACGGTCGACTCGCGCACGACCGTCTGGATGAGGTCGGCGCTGCCGCGCGGGATGAGCACGTCGACGAAGCCGCGCGCCCGCATGAGCGCGGCCGCCCCGGCCCGGCCGTGGGCGTCGATCGTCTGCACCGCCTCGGCGGGCAGCCCGGTCTCGACGAGCGCGCGCTGGATCACCTCGACGAGCACCCGGTTCGAGCTCTCGGCCGCGCTGCCACCGCGCAGCACTGCGGCGTTGCCGCTCTTGAGGGCGAGCGCGGCGATATCGACGGTCACGTTCGGTCGCGCCTCGTAGATCGCGCCGACGACGCCGAAGGGCACGCGCACCTGGCTCAGCTGGATGCCGTTGGGCAGCCGCGAGCCGCGCACGACCGTTCCGACGGGGTCGGGCAGGGCGATGACGTCGCGCACAGCGGCCGCGAGCGCCTGCACGCGCACTTCGTCGAGCCGCAGCCGGTCGAGCAGGCCCGCCGAGAGGCCGCCCGCCCGCCCGCGCTCGAGGTCGTCGGCGTTGGCCGCGACAATGCTCGGCACGGCGCCCTCGAGAGCGGTGGCGATGGCCGCGAGCGTGGCATCCTTGCGCGCCGAGGTGAGCGTGGCGAGGGCGCGCGAGGCCTCCTTCGCCGCCCGCAGCTCGCGGTCGATGAGCGAGTCGGAGAGGACGGTCGACATGGCCTCAGCCTACCGGCGCCGCCTCGAACCAGGTTCCGACGGTCTCGCCCGCGAGGGCCTGCGCGACGCTGTCGGTCGAGGTGAGCACGACGGGGATGCCCTGGCTCACCGCGAGCTTCGCCGCGGCGATCTTCGTGCCCGCTCCCCCGGTGCCGACGCCGGCGGCCCCGATGTCGCCGAGCTCGACCGAGGCCAGGTCGTCATCGTGCGCGACGACGTCGATGCGCTGCGCGCCCGGCTCGTGCGGCGGCCTCGTGTAGAGCGCGTCGACGTCGCTCAGCAGCACGAGCAGATCGGCCCGCTCGTCGACGCGCTCGCGGCCGCGCACGGTCGGGGTGCGGAGGTCGTGCTCGTGTCGTCGGGCGCCATCGCCACGGGCATCCCGTACCTGAACCTCGACGCGCGCCCGACCGACCTCGCCACCCAGCAGGCCGCGGCCGCCGTCGGCCAGAACGTGCTGATCTTCCGGTACCAGGAGAGCCTCGACCGCTACGGCATCGTCGCCGGGCAGGTGCTGCTGACCGCGGGCGACCTCGAGAACGCGACGCCGCGCAGCAACG
>LNFD01000245.1 GCA_001464255.1 Actinomycetales bacterium Ga0077552
GCACGACGCTCGCCGAGCTGGCCGAGCAGCAGGGCGTCGAGGTCTCGGTGCTCATCGACGCGCTCGTCGCCGAGGCGGAGGAGCACCTCGCCGAGCACGTGGAGGAGGGCGACATCACGCAGGAGCAGGCGGACGAGCGCCTCGCGGCGATCGAGGAGCGCATCACCGACCGCGTCAACGGCGTGAAGCCCTCCGAGGGCGAGCGGCCCGACCGCGGCGAGCGGGGCGAGCGCGGCCCCGGTGGACACGGCCCGCACGGCCCGGGCGCCGGTGCCCCCGAGAGCGGCGACGAGTCGTAGTTCTACGTTCCGCGCGGCCCCTGACTCTCCGTTTCGACGGACGGTCAGGGGCCGTTCTCACGCGGCGGCGTTGCGCCGCGCGCAGGTGCGCGCTTGGCGCAGCGCCACGGCGGGTGAGACCGCCCGCCGCGAGCCCCCCCACGTGCCCGTCGGCGGGCAGGCAGATGTGCAGCGCCAGCTGTTCGGCCGATTCGCCCGGATCGAGCATGCCGTAGTGCGCGAGCGCGCTGACGCAGGCGAGCGGCCCACCGGCGACCCACGCCGCGCGTGCGTCGGCGGGCAGATCGCTCGACGCGTACCAGCCCTGCCTGATGCGGTCGAGCCTCCCGTAGTGCAGGGCGAACCAGAAGTCGGTCTCGCTCAAAGGCGACAGTCGCAGCAGCTCGCGTCGCGACGCGATGCCTCCGAATCGTCGGATCACGGGCTCGAAGCCGGAGAAGCCGGCGAACTCGGTCGCCGTTGAGGCTGGTGGCATTCGGCCATGATCGTCAGCCCTCCACCGCCTGGCCGCCCTCGCCGCCGCCATCGGAGGCGTGCGGCCGCTCTGGGCCGATGGGGAGGAGCCGAGCGGCCGGTCTCGCGGCCCGAGCACGGAAAACAGCGGGAACCAGCGCGCCTGGAGCACTGCACGCGCCCGGGAGCTCAGCAGCAGCACGCTCTGGGCCAGCATGCCCAGTGCGGCTTAGCTCGGGCGGCCCGCGGGCGGCGGGCGGTCGACACCTTTGTCGGCGCTTCCAGAAATGCGGAGGTTCGCGAGCGGGGCTCACAAGGTTCCGCATTTCTGGAAGGGGGTGGACGAGGGTCAGTCGCACCGGAGCGGAGGAGCCATGCGGGCGGGCACCGGGGGGCCGGGCGGCGGGATTGGTTGCGGCGCGAGCAGAGTGAGTAGTGGCGGTCAGGGGCGCGGGCGGCGGGCGCCGTGGCGCGGGCGGCGCGCGACGGGGCCGGGCGGGCGCGGTGGCGCGGGCGGGGTGGGGGCGTGAGTAGGGTGGGGGCATCGAACGTCTTGCGCCCGGTCTGGGGCGCGACCTGGCACCACTCCTGCGGTGCCCGACCTGGTGGGCTCAGCGTGCCCGCCGTCGCTCGGCCTGCCGGGAGCATCCATGACCGACACCACCCCCGCCACGACCACCGCCGCAGAGGGCTTCGTGCCCACCGCATCCGCGATCTCGCGCGCGCTCAAGCGCGCCGAGTCGGGCGTCACGATCGACGCGACCGAGGCCGAGACGCTGCTGCACTGCCGGCACGACGACCTCGAGCGGCTGCTGACGGTCGCGAGCCGAGTGCGGGATGCCGGGCTCGAGAAGGCCGGGCGCCCCGGGGTCATCACGTACTCGCGCAAGGTGTTCATCCCGCTCACGCACCTGTGCCGCGACCGCTGCCACTACTGCGTGTTCGTGCAGACCCCCAACCAGCTCGCCGCGCAGGGCAAAGCTCCCTTCCTCTCCCCCGACGAGGTGCTCGAGATCGCTCGCCAGGGCGCCGCGCTCGGGTGCAAGGAGGCGCTCTTCACCCTCGGCGACCGGCCGGAGGACCGCTGGCCCGCCGCCCGCGAGTGGCTCGACGCCCGCGGCTACGACTCGACGATCGACTACCTGCGGTCGGTCGCGATCCTCGTGCTCGAAGAGACCGGACTGCTCCCCCACCTCAACCCCGGCGTCATGACCTGGCAAGAGCTGCAGCGGCTCAAGCCCGTCGCGCCGAGCATGGGCATGATGCTCGAGACCACGAGCGCGCGCCTGTTCGAGACCCGCGGGCTCGCCCACTTCGGCAGCCCCGACAAAGACCCCGCGCTGCGCCTGCGGGTGCTGGAGGACGCCGGCCGCAGCGCGATCCCCTTCACGACCGGGCTGCTGCTCGGCATCGGCGAGACCTACGCCGAGCGGGTCGACGGCATGTTCGCCATCCGCGCGACGTCGCGCCGGCACGGGCACGTGCAGGAGGTCATCATCCAGAACTTCCGTGCCAAGCCGCGCACGGCCATGCGTGCCGCCGACGACCTCGCCCTGCAGGAGTACATCGCCGCCGTCGCGGTCAGCCGCCTCGTGCTCGGTCCGAGCGCCCGCGTGCAAGCGCCGCCGAACCTCACCGACGCCGAAGAGCTCGGCCTGCTCATCCGCGCCGGTATCGATGACTGGGGCGGGGTGAGCCCGCTGACTCCCGACCACGTCAACCCCGAGCGCCCCTGGCCGCAGATCGACGAGCTCGCGCGCCTCACCGCAGAGAGCGGGTTCACGCTGCGCGAGCGCCTCACCGCGCACCCCCACTACGTGCGGGCCGAAGAGCCGTGGCTCGACCCGCGCATCGTGCCGCACGTGCGCGCGCTCGCCGGCCCCGACGGGCTCGCGAACGAGGACGCCGTGCTGCAGGGCATCCCGTGGCAGGAGCCCGACCCGGATTGGGCGAGCCGCGCCGGAACCGGACGCACCGACCTGCACGTCGCGATCGACACCGAGGGCCGCCTCACCTCGACCCGCAGCGACTTCGACGACGTCTACGGCGACTGGGCCGAGCTGCGCGAAGCGACCACCGGGGCCCGCGAGCGCACCGTCGCCGTCAGCACCGGCGTCGCGGCGGTGCTGCGCCGGGCCGAGGATGCTCCCGCCGGCTTGAGCGACGACGACTACCTGACCCTGCTGCAGGCCGACGGCGCCGACCTCGACGCACTCGCCGATCTCGCCGATCGGGTGCGGCACGACACCGTCGGCGACGAGATCGGCTACGTCGTCAACCGCAACATCAACTTCACCAACGTCTGCTACACCGGCTGCCGGTTCTGCGCCTTCGCGCAGCGCCGCACCGACGCCGACGCCTTCACGCTCTCGATGCAGCAGGTCGGCGACCGCGTCGACGAGGCCTGGGCGCTTGGCGCGACCGAGATCTGCATGCAGGGCGGGATCCACCCCGACCTGCCCGGCACCGCCTACGTCGACCTCGCCCGCGAGGTCAAGAAGCGCCAGCCCGGCATCCATCTGCACGCCTTCAGCCCCATGGAGATCGTGAACGGGGCATCGCGCACCGGGTTGTCGTTCGCCGAGTTCCTCACGGCGGCGAAGGAGGCCGGGCTCGACACGATCCCCGGCACGGCCGCCGAGATCCTCGACGACGAGGTGCGATGGGTGCTCACGAAGGGCAAGCTGCCCGCCGCCGAGTGGATCGAGATCGTGTCGACCGCGCATCGGCTGGGCATCCGCTCATCGAGCACGATGATGTACGGGCATGTGGATGCTCCGCCCCACTGGGTCGCCCACCTGCGCACCCTCGCGCGCGTCCAGGACGACACCGGGGGCTTCACGGAGTTCGTGCTGCTGCCCTTCGTGCACGCGAGCTCGCCCGTCTACCTCGCCGGCGTGGCGCGGCCCGGCCCGACGCCGCAGGAGAACCGCGCAGTGCACGCCGTCGCGCGCCTCATGCTGCACGGCCGCATCGACCATGTGCAGACCTCGTGGGTCAAGCTCGGCACCGAAGGCACCCAGCTCATGCTGCGCGGCGGCGCCGATGACGTGGGCGGCACGCTCATGGAGGAGACCATCAGCCGCATGGCGGGCGCCGACAACGGCTCGGAGAAGACGGTCGCCGAGCTCGAAGAGCTGGCCAGCTCGATCGGCCGCGTCGCGCGCCAGCGCACGACGACCTACGGAACGCCCGACCCGGAGCGCATCGCGGTCGCCCAGGCGCACCGCGAGCAGGGCTACGCGGCCACGGGTCGTCGGCTGAGCCTCACTGTCGCCGAGGTGCGATCAGGAGGATAGTGAGGCCCATGGACACCATGGTCTTCATCAACCTGCCCGTCGCCGACGTCGCGCGGTCGACCGCCTTCTACGAAGGACTCGGCTGGAGCCTCAACCCGACGTTCTCCGACGAGAACGCCTCGTGCATCATCGTGAGCGACACGATCTACGTCATGCTGCTGACGCACGAGTTCTTCGGCAGCTTCATCC
>LNFD01000246.1 GCA_001464255.1 Actinomycetales bacterium Ga0077552
GAGCTCGACGAGGGCCTCGCCATCGACCCGCGCCCGCTGCACGGCGGGGCGTGGCGCGCCTACGACGACCACCGCATGGCGACCGCGGGCGCGATCGTCGGCCTCGCCGTCGACGGCGTGCGGGTCGACGACATCGGCTCGACCTCGAAGACGCTGCCCCAGTTCGTCGAGCTGTGGAGCGCGATGCTCGATCAGACGCGTCCCGCGCTGGAGTCGGGCTGGCCGTGAGCTGGCTGCCTCCCGACGAGGACGACCCGTACGAGCAGTACGACGAGTCGCTCATCCGGGCCCGGCCGAACCCGAAGGCGAACCGTCCGCGCTCGAAGCAGCGCCCGGCCCACGACGACGCCGTCGTCGGACGCGTCGTGACGGTCGACCGCGGCCGCTACCTCTGCCTCGTCGACGAGGGCGGGCCGGAGGAGCGCGAGGTGATCTCGACCCGCGCGCGCGAGCTGCGGAAGAGCGCGATCGTCACGGGCGACCGGGTCGATCTCGTGGGCGATGCGAGCGGGGCCGAGGGCTCGCTCGCGCGCATCGTGCGCATCCACGACCGTCGCACCCTGCTGCGCCGCAGCGCCGACGACACCGACGCGGTCGAGCGCATCATCGTCGCCAACGCGGACCAGCTGCTGATCGTCGTGGCGTCGGCGAACCCCGAGCCCCGCCCGCGCCTCGTCGACCGCTACCTCGTCGCCGCGTTCGACGCCGGCATCGAGCCCCTGCTCGTCATGACGAAGACCGACCTCGCCGACCCGGCGCCGTTCCTCGCGCAGTTCCGCGGGCTCGACCTGCGCGTCGTCACGAGCCGCTCCGACGCCCCGCCGGTCGACGAGCTGCGCGCCCTGCTGCGCGACCGCACGACCGTCGCGGTCGGCCACTCGGGCGTCGGCAAGTCGACGCTCGTCAACGCCCTGGTTCCGGATGCCCGGCGCGCGACGGGCGTCGTCAACGCCGTCACCGGCCGCGGGCGCCACACCTCCTCCTCGACCGTCTCGCTCCGGTTGCCCGGCGGCGGGTGGATCATCGACACCCCCGGCGTGCGCTCGTTCGGCCTCGGGCACGTCGACCCCGACAACATCCTGCGCTCGTTCGGCGATCTCGCCGAGATCGGGGCGAGCTGCCCGCGCGGCTGCACCCACCTGCCCGACGCGCCCGACTGCGAGCTCGTCGAGCGGGCCGCGGCGGGTGAGCTCGGCGAGTTCGGCGCCGAACGGCTCGACTCGCTGCAGCGGCTGCTGACGACGCTCATGACCCCGAGCGGGCGCACGGGCGCCGATACGCTGAAGCCGTGACCACGGCATCCCCTGCAGACGACCCCCGCACCCCGATCGGCGACCTCGGCGACGACCTCGCGCTCGCCCTCGACCTTGCCGATCGTGCCGACGCGGTGTCGATCGACCGCTACCGCGCGATCGATCTGCGGGTGACGACCAAACCCGACCGCACCCCCGTGACGGATGCGGATCAGGCCGTCGAGCGCGCCATCCGCGACCGGCTCACCGCCGAGCGCCCCGCCGACGGCATCCTCGGCGAGGAGTACGGCACGGCCGATGGCACCGGCGCGGGCGCCCACCGGCAGTGGATCATCGACCCGATCGACGGCACCGCGAACTTCCTGCGGGGCGTGCCGATCTGGGGCACCCTCATCGCCCTCGCGATCGACGGCGTGCCCGTCGTCGGGGTCGTGAGCGCTCCCGCGCTCGGGCAGCGGTGGTGGGCGGCGCGCGGGCACGGTGCGCACACGTCGCAGCACGGCGGGGCCGCGCGAGCCCTCGCGGTGAGCGGTGTGCGCGAGCTCGCCGACGCCTCGCTCAGCTACAACAGCCTGCCGGGGTGGGACGACGCCGGTCGGCTCGAGCCGATCATCGCCCTCACCCGCTCGGTCTGGCGCGCGCGGGCGATCGGCGACATGTGGTCGTACATGCTCGTGGCCGAAGGCGCGATCGACATCGCGGGCGAGTTCGACCTGCAGCCCTACGACATGGCGGCGCTGCAGCCGATCATCGAGGAGGCGGGCGGGCGCTTCACCTCGGTCGACGGCGAGGAGGGCCCCTGGCACGGCAGCGCGCTCGCCACGAACGGCCTGCTGCACGAAGAGGTGTTGCAGCGCCTGAAGCCTGAGTAGGCTCGCACTCGAGCGCTCCTCGCAGCAACGACGGCGCCCGCATTTGATCCACCCCTCTCCGTCACCCCGAGCCGAAAAGAGCCCCCCGTGAGCACCGTCACCTCTGCGCCCTGGGCGCGCACCCTCGCCATCGTCACCCTCTCCGCCGCGGGCCTCGCGCTCAGCGGCTGCAGCCTGCTGCCCTCCTTCACGGGCGGCGGCACCGCCACCCGCGACGACAGCGGCGAGGTCGTCGAGGGCAACGACAGCACGGACGTCTTCACCCTGCAGGTGGGCGACTGCCTCAACGACGCCACGGCCGCCGAGACCGTCGAGACGATCCCCACCGTGCCGTGCGACGAACCCCACGACAGCGAGATCTACGCCTCGATCATCATGGAGGGCGACACCTTCCCCGGCACCGACGCCGTCATCGCCGAGGCCGACGCCGCGTGCCTCGACGCCTACGCCGACTCGATCTACTACTTCAGCTACTACTTCCCGACCGAGGGCAGCTGGGAGGGCGGCGACCGCGAGATCCTCTGCACGATCTACGACGAGGCCGGCCAGGTCACGGGTTCGCTGCAGAACATCGGGCGCTGAGCATCCTGACCACCATCTCGGCACGACCACGGGCGGTGCTCGCGGTCCTCGCGGGCACCGCCGTCGCCGTGCTCGCCGGCTGCACGGTCTTCGGGCCGTTCACGCCCGGTGACGAGCCGGTGCGCGACGACGACGGTCGCATCATCGAGCCGAACGAGCAGACCGACGCCTTCGCGCTGCAGGTCGGCGACTGCGTCGACGACGCGACCGCGACGGGCGAGGTGCAGACCGTGCCCACCGTGCCGTGCGACGGCCCGCACGACAGCGAGATCTACTCGGCCCACCTGCTCGGGCAGTCGGCGTACCCCGGCGAGGAGACCGTGATCGGCAAGGCCGAGGTGCTGTGCCTGCCGGCCTTCGAGGAGTTCGTGGGAGAGCCCTACCTCGACTCGCGCTTCGACTTCAGTTACTACTACCCCACCGAAGAGAGCTGGGCGAACGGCGACCGCGAGGTGCTGTGCGTCATCTACGACCCCGAGGGGCCCGTCACCGGATCGCTCGAGGGCGTCACCGACTAGCTGTAGTTCCCCGTGAGGTTGTGAACACGGGCTGAGGGTGTGAGGCCTGCGATCCCGGTGTGGGGTCGGTGGTGATTGTAGTGATGCAACCACGCAGCGTAAGTTGCTGCTCGAGCCTCGTCGCTGGCATAGAACTCGTCGTAAGCCCTCCCATTGGTCTGGGGTCGATAGGGGCGAGTGCGACGGTGCTTGATTGCCCCGAGTGCGGCGGCAAACTCGCGGGAGCGGTAGCAGGAGCCGTTGTCGGTCATGACCGCCTCGACGGTGATGCCGGCGTTGGCGAAGAACGCCTCAGCGCGTCGCCAGAACCCGGCCGCGGTCTCTTTGCGCTCATCGCTGAGTTGTTCTGAATACGCCAGTCGGCTGAAGTCATCGACGGCGTGGTGCAGGAAGGCGTAGCCGCGTCCGTTTCGCCCGTGACCGTCGTTGTGTTTGGCGCCCTGCTGACGGCCGAGGAATCGGTGCCCGCCGCCGTGCGGGATTCGGCCGAGTTTCTTGATATCGACGTGAACCAGCTCGCCCGGCCGGGACTTCTCATACCGGGCCGCTCGGAGCCTTCGCACCGGCAAACCGGTGACTTGATCGACGTGGGCCAGCAACGGCATCCGATAGCGGGCCAGGACTCGGCCGACCGTGGATCGCGGCACGCCGAGGTGGTAGCTGATTCGGTGCGGGCCCCAGCGCCTGGTGAAACGCAAGGCCACGATCCGACGCTCCAACCGCAAAGAAGTCTTCAATGGTGATCTCTTCGGCCGCGAGCTGTGATCGGTCAACGGCAACCCGGATTGATAGCGATTGGCCCACTTCGAGGCGGTTGCCGGTGAGCATTGAAATCGTTCGGCTGCTCGTCTGACCGGCCAACCTTGATCAACGATCAGTCGGGCAAGACGAAGACGCCCCTCCGGGGCGAAGGGCGCGTTAGCGTGAGTCACGAAGACCTCCGGTTTGACGAAGTGAGTGTGGTAACCCACATCGTTCCGGAGGTCTTCGCTACCTCAAACGGACCCGGTCGGCGCTTCGAGCTCAGACCAGCTCGATGACGGCCTTGCCGCGCGTCTGCTGCTGCGCGAGCCGGTCGATGAGGGGGAACGCTCCGGAGAGCGGCGCGACCTCGTCGATGGCGGCGCGCAGGGTTCCGCGATCGACCATGTCGAGCAGCGTCGCGAGGTCGTCGCTGTTCTCGCGTTGCATGACCGCGATCAGGCGGTGCTTCACCCACGGGTTGAGCAGGATCGCGCGCAGCTGCCGATCGGTGCCGCGCAGCAGCGGACCACCCGACTTGTCTGCCCCGACGATCGCGAGGGTGCCGCGCTCGGTCAGC
>LNFD01000247.1 GCA_001464255.1 Actinomycetales bacterium Ga0077552
GGGGCCGATCCGGGTTCGGCGGGCGCGGCCCTAGTCGGCGGCGGGCGACTGCTGGTGCGCGCCGACGCGCCAGCGGCCCTCGGCGTAGACGTAGGTCGTCGTCGCCCACGCGTCGACCGGCACGCCGTCGCGCGAGCTGCGCAGCCGGTAGGCGAGCATCGCGGCCCGGTCGCCCAGGCGCACGACCCGCTGGTCGCTCATCGTCGCCGCGCCCCACGTCGTGCCGTCGAGCGCCACGATCGCGGCCGAGCGCTCGACGAGCGATCCGTCGTCGATGAGCACGGCGTCCGCCGTCATGGCCTGCTGCAGGTGCGTGCCGCCGTCGCCGTGCCGCATCGCCTCCCACAGGTCGTGCTCCTGGCGGATGAGCTGAGCGGGCAGATCGTCGGTGATCGCGGTCATGCGCTCAGTCCATCGGCTGGGTGGATGCTCGTCAAGGGCTCGCGTGCACCCGTACCCACTCGTGCATGACGATCGCGGCCGCGGCGCTCGCGTTGATCGAGCGCGTCGACCCGAACTGCCGGATCTCGATCACCTCGTCGGCGGCGGCGAGCGCCTCGGCCGAGAGGCCCGGGCCCTCCTGGCCGAAGAGCAGGATGCACGCGCGCGGCAGGGGTGCGGCATCCACCGGCCGCGATCCCTCGACGTTGTCGACCGCCACGATCGGCAGGCCGCTCTCGCGGGCGAACGCCACGAGGTCGGCGATCGTCTCGTGGTGCGACACGTGCTGGTAGCGGTCGGTGACCATGGCGCCGCGCTTGTTCCAGCGGCGGCGGCCGACGATGTGCACCTCGGCGGCGAGGAAGGCGTTGGCGCTGCGCACGATCGAGCCGATGTTCATGTCGTGCTGCCAGTTCTCGATCGCGACGTGGAACGGGTGCCGGCGCGCGTCGAGGTCGGCGACGATCGCCTCCATCGACCAATAGCGGTAGCGGTCGATGACGTTGCGGGTGTCGCCGTGCGCGAGCAGCTCGGGGTCGAGGCGCGGGTCGTCGGGCGGCGCGCCGCGCCAGGGGCCGACTCCGTGGGTCGTCCACTCGAGCGTGGGCTCGGGATCGGTCATGCCCCCAGGCTACGGGGCGCCGCTATCGCCTCGGAGATTGCTGACGTACCCTGAACCCATCATGGCAACACCCACCCGTGATCACGCTGTCGACCTCGTGCGCGCCGCGTTCCTCGTCGTCGTGGTGGGTCTGCACGTCATGATGGCGGGAATCACAGTCGAGACCGACGGGCTCGCCATCACGAACTCGCTCGACGGGCATCCGATCTTCGCCTGGAGCACGTGGCTCGTGCAGGTCATGCCTCTCTTCTTCGTCATGGGCGGCTTCTCGAGCCTGCTCGCGTGGCGGCGCCAGCGCGAGCGAGGCGTCACCGGAGCCGACTACGTGCGCGACCGCGTCGCCCGCCTCGCCCGGCCCGCCCTGCTGCCGCTCGGGCTCGTCGGAATCACGCTCGCGGTGCTCGGGCTCGTGGGCCTACCCGACCCGGTGCTCGCCGACGTGGGCTTCCGCATCGGGCAGCCCCTGTGGTTCTTGGCCGTCTATCTCGGATGCTCGGGCCTCGTGCCCCTCATGGCCCGCCTGCACGAGCGCGCGCCGTGGGTCACCCTGCTCACGATGCTCGGCGCCGTCATGATCATCGACACGGTCGCCCTGCTCACGGTGCAGCCGTTGATCGGCGCGCTCAACCTCCTGTTCGTGTGGCTCTTCGTGCAGCAGCTGGGCTTCTGCCTCGCCGACGGCTGGTTCGACTGGCGCCGCCGATGGATGCTCGGACTCGCCGGCCTCGCCGCCTTCGGCGTGCTGCTGTTCTTGACGACCGTCGTCGGGTACTCGACCGACATGTACGACAACCTGAACCCGCCGACCGCGGCGATCCTCGTACTCGGGGTCGGCCAGACGCTGCTGTTCGCCTTCCTGCGCCCGTGGCTCGCGCGCCTCGCCGAGCGCGAGACCCTTGCGGGCCTCAGCGGCGCCATCAACACGAACGCCATGCAGATCTACCTGTGGC
Organism: Actinomycetales bacterium Ga0077552; assembly: GCA_001464255.1. Taxonomy (GTDB): domain Bacteria; phylum Actinomycetota; class Actinomycetes; order Actinomycetales; family Microbacteriaceae; genus Microcella. The sequence continues at coordinate 2,014 of LNFD01000247.1, forward strand.
ACGTGCCCGTCATCGTGCTCATCGCGGTCGTGCTCGTCGTCTCTGGGGCGCCGTTCCCCGAGCCGCTGAGCGAGGGCTGGTGGCAGAGCCGGCCGCCGTTCCTCGTGGCGGTCGCGCTGCTGCTCATCCCGATCGTCATCGGGGTCAGCTGGCTCGAGCGGCGCGACGAAGCGCGCGGTCGGCCGGCCGCGGCTCCCGTGGGGCCGTGGATGGCGGCGCTCAAGGTCGTGCTCGGCATCGCCGGGGTCGTGACCCTGCTCGTCGCGGGGTTCACGCCCGCGTACGGTGCGGCGATCGGCGTAACGCTGATGCTCATCGCGGTGCTGCTGCGGTCGCCGCGGCGGCGTGTGGTCGAGGGTGCCGCGGGCGACGTCGCGGGCGGCGATGCAGCGAGCGACACAGTCGGAGACGCAGGCCGCGAGCCCACGGCCGCTCCTCCCCAAAAGGCCTGATCAGACCGATTTCCCCGGCCGTCGCCCGAGGGCGCGGTGGGGCCCTCCGATGTCGGTGGTCGCTGCTTGACTGCCCGCATGTCGACCTCCACCGCCCTCGCAGCGCAGCCTGCCGCGTTGGCCGACGAGCTGGCCGACGCGCTGCCGGCCTCGCCCGCCGCCGCGATCGATGCGGGGCTCGGTGCGGTGCTCGACTCGATCGTCGGCTGCACGCCTATCGCACGGTCGCGATCGACGAGGTGCGGCGGCTCGCGCTCGCGGCCGAGGCGCACCTGCCCTCGGGTGGCAGCGGATGGTCGCGCGAGACGACGGCGCGGCGTGTCGCGACCACCGAGCTCAGCACGGCGCTGCGCATGAGCGAGCGCGAGGCCGAGCAGCTCGTCGCCGATAGCGCGGTCCTGGCGAACGAGCTGCGGCCGACGCTCGAGGCCCTCCGTTCCGGCCGCATCAGCTACCGGCACGCGAGCGTGCTCGTCGACGAGGCGCGCTCGCTGCCCGAGGCGACCTGGTCGGCCTTCGAGGCCGAGGCGCTCCCCGCGGCCGAGGCGCGCACGCCCACCGGGTTCCGGCAGGCGGCGCGGGCAATCCGCGAGCGGGTGCATCCCGACTCGGTCGAGGTGCGGCGCGCAGCAGCCGAAGACTCCCGCTCGGTGCGCATCGAGCCCGGGCGCGACGGCATGGCCTGGCTCACCGCCCACCTGCCCGCCGAGCAGGCCATCGGCGCGTACCGACGCCTCACCGAGATCGCGCGCGGCCTCGCCGCCCCCGACGAGGCGCGCACCTTGACGCAGCGCCGGGCCGACGTGCTCGCCGACCTGCTCACCGACGGCATCATGCCCGAGTCCGGTCTCGGGCGGGGGGTGCGCGCGACCGTGCTCGTGAGCGTGCCCGTGCTGTCGCTCCTCGAGGCGGAGCACCCCGCCTCCGGCGCGAGCACGCTCGAGGGCTACGGGCCGATCTCCACCGAGGTCGCTCGTCGCCTCGCGGCGCACGCCCCCAGCTTCGTGCGGTTGCTGACCCATCCCGAGACGGGCACCGTGCTCTCGGTGGGGCGTGAGCGGTACGCGGTGCCGCGCGATCTGCGGCTCTGGCTGCGCATCCGCGACGAGACGTGCCGGTTCCCCGGCTGCGGTCGGCCGGCCGCGACCTCCGACATCGATCACACCGTCGACTGGCAGCACGAGGGCGCGACCCGACATGACAACCTCGCGCACCTGTGCGAGGCCCACCACCAGCTCAAGCACCGCACCGCCTGGCGTGTCGACCAGGCCGGCGGGGGTGCTCTGGAGTGGCGCGCGCCGAGCGGGCGCACCTATCGCACCGAACCCGCAGTCGCCCTGACCGGTTGACGAGGGTCGGTTGAGGAGGGTCGGTTGAGGAGGGTCGGCTGACGCGGGGGCTGACCGACCGTCACCCTGTTAACCTCGGCCCATGAGCATCCCGGGGCAGAGCGAAGGCGCTGCTCATGGCGCGCACGACGCCGAGCCTCTCTGGCGCCCCGACGGCCCCGACCTGCTCATCCACGCCGACAACCTCGTGGCGATGCGCGCTCTGCCCGACGCGAGCGTGCAGCTCGTCTACCTCGACCCGCCGTTCAACACCGGGCGCACCCAGCACCGCCGCACGACCCGGAGCGTGCGCGACCCCGAGGGCGCCCACCTCGGCTTCACGGGTACGAGCTACACGCGCACGGTCGAGGCGCTCAGCAGCTACGACGACGCCTTCGGCGATTACTGGGGCTTCCTCGCTCCGCGGCTCATCGAGGCGCACCGGCTGCTGCGCGACGACGGAACCCTCTACCTGCACCTCGACTGGCGCGAGGCCCACTACGCGAAGGTCGCGCTCGATGCGCTGTTCGGCCGCGAGTGCTTCCTCAACGAGCTCATCTGGGCCTACGACTACGGTGCGAAGGCGCGCAGCCGGTGGCCGACCAAGCACGACACGATCCTCGTGTACGTCAAGAACCCGGCGACGTACTCCTTCGACAGCGAGGCGGTCGATCGCGAGCCCTACATGGCGCCCGGCCTCGTGACGCCCGAGAAGGCCGCGCGCGGCAAGCTGCCGACCGACGTGTGGTGGCACACGATCGTTCCCACGAGCGGAGCAGAGAAGACCGGCTACCCCACCCAGAAGCCGCTCGGCGTGCTGCGCCGCATCGTGCAGGCCTCGAGCCGCGAGGGCGACTGGGTGCTCGACCCCTTCGCGGGCAGCGGCACAACGGCCGCGGCCGCTCGCGCGCTCGGGCGGCGCAGCATCAGCATCGATGAGAGCCCGGATGCCGTGGCCGTCATCGAGCGCCGCCTCGGCCTCGTCGCCCAGCGGCTGGGGGCCGCGCATCCGGAGACGCCCCGTTAGGCTGGCGCGCGTGAGCGAACGACGCGATATCGAGTGCTGGCTGACCGACATGGATGGCGTGCTCGTGCACGAGAACACGCCCCTGCCGGGAGCGGTCGAGCTGATCCGGCAGTGGCGCGACGCCGGCACGCCCTTCCTGGTGCTCACGAACAACTCGATCTTCACGCCGCGCGACCTCGCCGCGCGCCTGCGCGCGAGCGGGCTCGACGTGCCGGAGGAGTCAATCTGGACGAGCGCGCTCGCGACCGCCGACTTCTGCGCCAGCCAGATGCCCGGAGGCCGCGCTTACGTGATCGGCGAGGCGGGGCTCACGACAGCTCTGCACGAGGCCGGCTTCATCATGACCGAGACCGACCCCGACTACGTGGTCGTCGGCGAGACGCGCAACTACTCGTTCGACGCGATCACGAAGGCGATCCGGCTCATCGGCCAGGGCGCCCGCTTCATCGCCACGAACCCCGATGCGACCGGCCCGAGCGCCGACGGGCCAATGCCCGCGACGGGCGCGATCTCGGCGCTCATCACGAAGGCGACGGGGAAGGACCCGTACGTCGTCGGCAAGCCGAACCCCATGATGTTCCGCTCGGCGATGAACCGCATCGGCGCGCACAGCGAGAACACCGCGATGATCGGCGACCGCATGGATACCGACATCGTCGCGGGCATCGAGGCCGGCCTGCACACGGTGCTCGTGCTCACGGGCATCAGCGACGACGCCGAGATCGCGCGCTACCCGTTCCGCCCCGACGAGATCCTGCAGGGCGTGCACGAGCTCGTCACCGCGACGCCCGCCGAGACCGAGCTCTGAGGCCCCTCGGCCGAGATCAGGCGGCGGGAGCCGGTGGCGCGAGGCTGCCGGTGATCGGCTCGCCCGACGACCGCGATGCGAAGCAGAAGTAGTCGCGCGCTCCGGAATCCCACTGCTCCTCCGTGGCCGGGAAGGCGCCCTGCACCTGCACGTCGGTGAGCCCGCCCGCCGCGGCGAGGTCGAGCACCCCGGGGGCCGTGCACAGCAGCGACATCTGGGCCGCGAGCGCCTCCTCGCCGGGGTACGGCCCCGGCTCGAGCTCGCCCTCCGCGAGCGGGAACTCCGCGCGGCGCACGAGCTGCCCGCCGTGCGGCTCGGCGCAGTCGACGACCGTGTACTCGTCCTGCCAGGCATCTACGTAAGGCTCGAGGCACTCGCCGCCGCCGAGCTCGTCCCAGCGGTACTCCCCCGGGTCGACGGGCCCGATCGGCCGGGCGGTGGCTGTCGGAGTGGGTGACGGCGTCGCGGTCGGCGAGGGCTCGGCGCCCGGCGCGGGGCCGAGCAGGGTCGGGATGCGCGTGCCCACGAAGAAGATCGCGACGAGGGCGAGCAGCGCTACGAGGGCCCCCGCGACCCAGAGCAGGGTCTTCTGCGTACGGCCGAGCGGCGCGCGCGGCGCAGCGGGCTCCCCGGGTGCCGGCGGCTCGCCGCCCGACCCGCGCCGCGAGGGGCGCGGGGCCGCCGGGATGAGCGCCTCCTCGTACTCCTGGAAGCTCTCGGCGCCGAAGAGCTCGTCGAGCGCCCCGCCCTCCTCGGGCTGGCGCATGAGCTCGGTCGCCGCACGACCGTCTCGGGGTCGACGATCGCCGAAGGCTGGGTGGGCTCCGGCTCGAACACGGCCGGCTGCGAGGCAGGCAGCACGGCGGGCAGGGTCGGCGGCGGCTCGACGAGCGCGGGCGGCGGCGCGAAGGTGCCGAAGGGGTCGACCGGCGCGAAGGGGTCGACCGGCGGAGGGAGGTCGGGCACCGGCTGCGCTGCGGGCGGTTCGGGCGCGGGCGCGGGCGGCACAACAGGCTCCGGCGCCGGGCTGCCGAACTGCGAACGGAACCACGCGTCGGCGTCGAAGCCCCCGGTGTCCGGCCCGTCAGAGCCCGGGTCGCGCTCGTCGGTCACGCGAGCCCCAGGTCGCCCAGCCCGATGGCGGCGCGGTACTCGTACCCGGCCTCCTCGATCACACGCCGGGCATCCGTCGCCCGATCGACGACGACGGCCACGGCGACGACGGTCGCTCCGGCGGCCTCGAGCGCGCGGGCCGCGGTGAGGGGCGAACCGCCGGTCGTCGAGGTGTCTTCGAGCACGATGACGCGCTTGCCCGCGACGTCGGGGCCCTCGACCTGCTTGCCGCGGCCGTGGTCTTTCGGCGCTTTGCGCACGACGAAGGCGTCGTAGGCGAGGCCGCGAGCGGCACCCTGGTGCAGCACGGCCGAGGCGACGGGGTCGGCGCCCATGGTGAGGCCGCCGACGGCGTCGATGTCGGGGATATCGGCGATGAGGTCGACCATGACCTGGCCGATGAGCGGGGCGACGCGGTGGTCGAGGCTCACCTTGCGGAGGTCGATGTAGTACGACGCGGTCGCGCCGCTCGTGAGCGTGAACTCGCCGTGGAACACGGCCTCGTCGCGGATGAACTGGATGAGCTGATCGCGCGCCTCGGTCACCCGCTCACTCTAGTTCGTCACCCGCGCATCCGTAGGCTGGGGAGCATGCGCATCGCCACCTGGAACGTCAACTCCATCCGCACGCGCCACGGCCGCGTGGTCGACTGGCTCG
>LNFD01000248.1 GCA_001464255.1 Actinomycetales bacterium Ga0077552
CCCCGTCGGCAGCGGTATGCAGATCTTCATCAAGACTCCGACGGGCGACACCATCACGCTCGACGTCGAAAGCTCCGACACGATCGACAACGTCAAACAGAAGATTCAAGACAAGACCGGAATCACGCCCGACCGCGTTCGATTGATCTTCGACGGCAAGCAGCTCGAAGAGGGGCGCACGCTCTCGGACTACAACATCCAGAAGGAGAGCACCCTGCACATGGTGCCGCGTACTCCGCTCGCCATCACGACCCTCGCGCTGCCGCCGTTCGTGCTGAACGCACCGTACTCAGCGACGGTGGCCGCGGTTGGCGGTCTGACGCCAGCGACCTTCGCCGTCACAACGGGGGCCCTGCCCCGAGGGGTGGTGTTCGACACCGCGACCGGGGCGCTCACCGGAACTCCGACCGATTCGGGGCCGTGGTCGTTCACGATCGCGGCGGACTCCGCGGGCGTCATGGTTGCCCAGACGTTCTCGGGCACGATCGCACCTCAGCTCGCCGCGACCGGAGTCGACGTGGCCCCGCTCGTTGGTGCGGCGGCACTGCTGCTTCTGGTGGGCGCGGCATTGCGCCTTCCGCTCAGCGCGGGAAGGGCATCCATTCGCCTTCGCTGACGACCTGCACCACGCCGTCGACGACGCTGATGGCGGTCTGGTCGTCGATCGCGTAGGCGGGGGTGTCGAGCTTCGCCGCCCAGCCCTCGGCGGCGGCACGGGAGTTGCCGGGCTCACCGTCGGGGGCGAGGTGGGGGCAGATCGAGAAGTCGACGAGCCCGAGCGCGGTGTCGTCGGCCTCGTCGTCGCCCGCCGGCCGCCAGCCGACGAACTCGCGGCCGATGCGCGGCGTCATGACCATGCTGCCCGCGCTCATGCCCACCCACACGGTGTTCGCCAGCTGCGGGAAGAGCGTGTCGAGCCCCGATTCGCGCACCCAGTTGGCGAGGTAGAGGGCGTCGCCGCCGGCGACGAGCAGCACGTCGGTCTCGAGCACGAGGGGCTTCCAGCGCTCGTCGTCGATGCTGGGCAGGGCGGTGAGCTCGAGCACGCCGACCGACTTCCAGCCCAGGTCGACCATCGGGTTCTCGGCGTGGCCGCTGATGAACTCCCAGGCCTTCACGCCGGGCCCGACCCAGGGGTGCCCGTACATCGCCGTCGGAATGCACAGGGCGGTGCTCTCGCCGATGGGCTTGCCGAGCAGCTCGACGAGGGCGTCGGCGATCGTGGGGTTGGTGACTCCGCCCGACGTGAGCAGCAGTTTCATGGCGCCTCCTCGGCGGTGGGCGATGGTCGACGTCGCGACGTCAGCGTATCGAGCGCCGTCACCGTCGGGTCGAGAGGACGGCGGTGGCGGCGATGCGGAGAGTGCCGTCATGGAAGGCGGCCCGCGAGAGTGCGCCGGGCAATGCTTGCTCGGTGACGAGGCCGGTGAGCACGGTGCCGAGGAACCGTGCGCCCGCGTCGGCGTCGAACTGCAGCGCGCCCGTGTCGGAATCGTCGGCGGCTTCGGCGTGCAGCGTCGTCACCCAGCCGGCGATCTGCCGCAGCGCGAGCCGTTCGAGCGCGAGCGTGGGCGCGGCCTGTTCGTCGGTGGCGATGGACGAGGGTGCGGCCAGGGCGGAGCGCAGCCGGGCGCGCGCCGACTCGTCGGCGAGCGCGTCGCGGAGGGTGCCGCGCAGGAGGTCGACGAGGCGTTCGACCGCGGGCCGAGTGGTGTCGTGCAGCGCGCTCTCGAGCTCATCGGTGGGCTGGATGGCGGCGATCGCTGCCACGACCGCGTCGATGAGGTCTCGTTGGGTGGGGAAGAAGTGCCGCAGTGAGCCCGTGCTGACGCCCGCCCGCTGCGCGACCGCGCGCACGCTGAGGGTCGCGGCGGGGTCGTCGGCGAGCATCGCGGCGGCCGCCGACAGGATGCGCTCGCGCGTCGAAACCGGGGTCTGGCGCTCAGGCACGGTGACCTCCTCCGTCATTACTAGTACAGTGTGCTAGTCTCGCTTGCTACTAGCACACTGTACTACTAGGCGAGGGGATGAGCACGCATGGCGGGGTCGACGTGGCGGCGGGGTGTGTTCGCGAACCGGGTGAAGCCGGGCGACGGCAGCGCTCTGCCGCCCTACCGGTGGTGGCAGACCCCCGTGCGCACGCTGATGATGCTGACGCAGGCCGACGGCCAGGGCGGCACCACCACCTACGCGGTCGACATCCGCACGCTCGGCGACCGCTCCGACGGCGAGGTGCGCGCGCGGCTCTACGCGAACGGCAGGCAGACCGCCTGGTCACGGCTGCCGGCGATGTTCCGGGTGCCGGGAGGGGTCATCGACGTGCGCGCGGGTACATTCGGGGTGAAGCGCTGCCACTTCGTGCCCGATCAGGGCGCCGAGCGGCGGCTCGACCCGCACCCGCGATCGGCGCACGGTCGTCGCGCCCGGTTCGATCGGCGCCACCCCGTCGCGAGTCGAGTGATCGGAACGGTGAGCGCCCTCATCGTTCTCGGCGCGCTGGCCGTCACCGTGCCGCAGCTCGTGGAGGTCATCAGCGCTGCCCCGGCGATCGCCGACAGCCTCGGGGAATTCACCTCGCCGATCCGTCTCTCGCCGCTGCAGAACGTCATGGTGACCCTCGCGGCCATCGCGGCGAGCACGGAGCGGGCGTTGCGGCTGCGGGCGACGTGGGTCGACGAGCTGGCGACCTGACGCATCGGCGAGAGAGCCGCGTGCGCGACGCGAGGCGCTACCGCGAGCTGTTCGCCGTGCGCCCCCGCACGATGCCGATGAACTCGTCGACCAAGGGATGCGCGGCCGCGGTCGGCCAGACGAGCGAGATGCTCGTCTCGACCCCGTCGGTCACGGGGCGTGCGACGACGTCCTTCCGCGAGTGGGCGCGGGCCACCGACTGCGGCATGACGGCGACGCCGACGTTGGCGGCGACGAGCTCGACGGTGTCGCTGCCGCTGCCGCCGTGCAGGTCGACGGTGAGCACGACCACGTCGTCGAGACCGCCCAGCTCGACGAGGCTGACGCTGTCGAGGCCGGCCACGAGCGATCCCTTGGGGGCGACGACGACGGGCGCCTCGCGGTAGAGCGGGATGGCGTGCCAGGTTTCGTCGGCCGTCACGTCACGCAGCAGCGCCATGTGGGCGGTGCCCTCCGTGAGCGCCGCGAGCGCCGCATCCTGATTCATGGGGATCAGGTCGAGGCGGCCGCGGGGCCGGCGGTCGCGCCAGACGCGCTCCCACTTGCCCGGCGTGACGCCGGGCACGAAGGCGACGCGCAGCGGGTCGGGGTAGGGGGCGGCCATGCGCTCAGGCTACCGGCGCGGCCCGGCGGGCTGCCCGGCAGTACGCTCGACATCATGACCGAGACCCCGCGCGAAGACCGCCGCCAGCAGCCGAAGCCGAAGAAGGAGCAGCTGCTGAGCCCCGCGACGGCGGCGAAGAAGCTCGGGCTGTACCTGCCGGCGACGCCGGAGGAGTTCCGCGCGACGCCGATCACGCGCACGCAGCTGCAGGCGCTCACCGACAGCCCGCCGGCGTGGTTGACGACCCTGCGCAAGGAGGGCCCGCACCCGCGCGATGAGGTGTCGCGCCGCCTGGGCGTGTCGAACTCGGCGCTCGCACGCGCGGGCGTGAGCGACCACATGACGACGGCCGAGATCCGCGCGCTGCTCGACGACCGGCCCGAGTGGCTCGTGGCGGAGCGCGAGAAGCACGCGCCCGGCACCGGCATCGTGCCGGGCACGAAGGAACCCGCGCGACGCGGACGACGACGACCTCACCGACGAGCTCGTCTGAGGCTCAGCGCTCGGGGGCGTGCTCGCGCAGCAGGGCGAAGCCCGCTCGGTCGACCGAGCGGTCGCGGGCTGAGAGCACGACCACGCCGAAGCCCGCCGTGCGGTCGACGCCGATGTAGCTGCGGAACCCTCCGGTACCGCCGTTGTGCCATGTGATTTCGCGCCCGGGTCGGCCGAGGGTGATCCAGCCCGCGCCGATGCGCACGCCGGGGGAGTAGGGCGTGTGCGCGTCGAGTGCCGAGAGCCCGGGAGCCGTGCCGTCGAGGATGCGGTGCAGCAGGTCACGCATCGTGCCGATGGTGGCGCGGATGCCCCCGGCGGGCGCGATGGCCTCGCCCACCCAGGCGGCGCGCGGGCGGCCGCGACGGCTCGCGCCGAGCAGGCTCGTGGGGCGTAGCTCGTCGGCGTGGTGGGGTGTGGCGAACCCCGGGCCGAGCGTGGCGGTGAGCAGGTCACGGTAGCTCATCGACTCGGCAGCGGCGACGGCGTGCCCGAGCAGCTGAAAGCCGAGGTTCGAGTACCGGGCGCGCGGCGGGCCGAGCGCGATGCCACGGGTCTGCTCGAGCAACTGGTCGAGGGTCTCGCCGTAGGGGTTCTCTCCGCGCGTCCACAGCCGCCACGTGCGGCGCCAGGGCTGCATTCCAGGCGCGAGGCGCGGAAGACCCGAGTGGTGCGTCGCGAGCGATTCCAGCGTGATCGTCTCGACGGCGCCGTGATCGGCGAGCGGCAGCAGCGCACCGAGCGTGGTGGTGGGCTCGACCCGGCCGCGCTCGATCGACGCGCGGTAGAGCATCCCGGTGATGGCCTTCGAGATCGAGCCGATCTCGAAGTCGTTCTCGGGTGCTGCGCCGCGCAGGGCTTCGGCACCGCCGTGCGGCGTCATGAGAGCGATCGCGGCGACGGGATGCCCCGGGTCCAGCGCGCGTTCTGCGCTCGCGATGAGAGCGCGGTCGCCGATCCAGGAGGTCATGGCCTCGAGGCTAGCGGGGCACCGCGCCGCGGCCGCGCCCACACCCCGAGCAGCCCCGGCAGCACGGCCACGAGCCCGAGCAGCCCGAACACGATGCTCGCGGCGAGGCTCGCGCTCGCGGTCGCGCCCGCGAGCGGCAGCAGCGCGGCGGCCGCGCCCTCGCGCAGCCCCCAGCCGCTGATCGTGATGGGCACGAGCATCGTCAGCAGGATGAGCGGCACGAGCGTGACGACCGCCGCGAAGGGCAGGCTCAGGCCGATCGCGGCCGCCGACGCCCAGAACGCGATCAGGATGCACGCGGTCGTGCCCGCGCTGAGCGCGAGCTGCGGCAGCCAGACCCGGCGACCCACGAGGGCCACCGCCGCGGTGCGCGACAGCTCGGCCACGCGCGGGCCGACACGGCCCGGCAGCCATCGGGCGGCGAGCAGCAGCCCGACGAGAGCGAGCGAGGCGAGGGTGACGGTGGCGGCGAGGCCGAGCATCCACGCGGGCCAGTCGAGGCCGCCGGGCGCGAGCGTGGTGACGGTGACCGCGATGGCCATGGTGGCGAGCAGCGCGACCTGGCCGGCGAAGCGCTCGACGACGACGGCCTGCGCCGCCACGGCGAGGCCCGCCTGCTCGCGGCTGCGCACGGCGCGGCCCGCGTCGCCGACCACGCCCCCCGGCACGGTCGAGTTGACGAGCTGGGCCAGGTAGTACTCGCGCAGCGCGTGCCCGCGGCGAAGCGGCAGGCCGAGCGAGCCCGCGGTGAGGCGCCAGCGCTCAGCGGCGAGCACGGTGTGCAGGGTGAGCGCGGCGAGGGCGACGAGCATCCACGCGGGATTCGCGGAGGCGAGCGCCTCGAGCGCGTCTGACCCGTCGGCGACCTGCCAGAGCAGGGCGAGCAGGCCGATCGTGACGAGCGCCTGCGCGGCGACGACGAGCGCGCGGCGGCCTAGGCGCGGCGTCGCCACAGCCACACGATGTCGCGGCCGAACGACCAGCCGAGCGCGCCGAGCGTGCCGATGATCAGCACCGCGGCGAGGGGGGTCGGCACCCACGGCGACTGGAGCACGATGAGCACGAGGAGCTGGATGACGCACACGACCTTGCCGCTGTAGCGCGGCGGCAACGGGTCGTAGAGCCAGGGCCAGATCGCGCCGGCGACCCAGAACAGGTAGCGGGGCAGGCCGAGCACGATGACGATCCACGGCGCCCCGCCGAGCGCGGCGAGCAGGGCGAGCACGAGGGCGAAGACGGAGTCGACCTCCATGTCGAAACTGCCGCCGAAGTCGGAGGCGAGCCCCTGCCGGCGAGCGAGCCAGCCGTCGACACCGTCGAGGCTCAGCGACACGGCGGCGATCGCCATGATGGCCACGGGCTCGTGCGCGCCGCCGAGCAGCGGGATGATGAGCGCCGACACGAGCGCGAGCCGCAGCAGCGTGACGGCATTGGCGAGCCCGAGCCGCGCGTGCGGGTGCCGCAGCCGCAGCTGCCACCCCGCGACACCGGTACTCACGGCGAAGACCGCCAGTCCCAGGATGATCGCGAGCGCCCCCGCCGAGCCGAAGAAGCCCGCCCCGAGCGCCGCGACCACCCCGAGCCCGACCGGCGCCAGCACCGCGAAGCGGCGCACAGGCGGATCGGTCGGCCGCAGGGGGAAGAAGCGCCCGGCGCGGGCGTCGACGGCAGTCACGCTGTTAGCCGGCAGCGACCTGGTCGCGCTTGGGCAGCACCCAGTCTTTGCGCGGGTAGTGGCAGGTGTACCCGTTCGGGTACTTCAGCAGGTAGTCCTGGTGCTCGTCCTCGGCCTGCCAGAACGGGCCCTCGGGCTCGATCGTGGTGACGGCCTTGGCGGGCCACAGGTGCGAGGCGTCGACGTCGGCGATCGTGTCGCGCGCGACCTGCTCCTGCTCGGGGCTGAGCGGGAAGATCGCCGAGCGGTAGCTCGTGCCGACGTCATTGCCTTGCCGGTTGAGCGTCGACGGGTCGTGGATCTGGAAGAAGAACGCCAGGATGTCGCGGTAGGTCGTCGCCGTGGGGTCGAAGACGATCTCGACCGCCTCGGCGTGACCCGGGTGGTTGCGGTAGGTCGCGTGCGCGTTCGCGCCGCCGGTGTAGCCGACGCGCGTGCTGATGACGCCCGGCTGGCGGCGGATCAGGTCTTCCATGCCCCAGAAGCAGCCGCCCGCGAGCACGGCGGTCTCGGTGCCGGGCGTGCGAGTGATGGCGCCCGTGCTGATGTCGACGGTGTCGGTCATGATGCGTCCTTCGTGAAGAGAGCGGTGAACTGGCCATAGCCTTCGGCCTCGAGCTGGTCGACCGGGATGAATCGCATCGCGGCCGAGTTCATGCAGTATCGCAAGCCTCCCGCATCGCGGGGCCCGTCGTCGAACACGTGGCCGAGGTGGCTGTCGGCTCCGGATGACCGCACCTCGGTGCGCGTCATGAAGAAGCCGCGATCGGTCTTGGTCGTGACGGCGCTCGCATCGATGGGCTTCGTGAAGCTGGGCCATCCGGTGCCGCTGTCGTACTTGTCGAGCGACGAGAACAGGGGCTGACCCGAGACGATGTCGACGTAGATGCCGGCCGCCTTGTTGTCGTGGTATTCGTTGCGGAACGCGGGCTCGGTGCCGTCGTTCTGCGTGACCTTGCGCTGCATGTCGGTCAGGCGGGCGATCGCCTCGGGCGTGGCGCGGTACTCGGTGGTCATGGGAATCCTCCTCGGGCGACGGCGCTGGATGCGACGTCACTGAACAAGAACAGTCTCGGGTGCGAATCGGTTCCCGCGGAGCTGGGAGCCGGCTGGGAGTTGCGATCAGACGGCGGGGGTCGGCTGCGTGGCGGTCGACGGCTCCGCCTCGGCAGGCGACTCCGCCGCCCGTTTGTCGGGCAGGGTCACGAGCCAGCAGCCGATGAGGATGAGCGCGAAGCCGAGCCCCGTGTAGACGGTCACCGCCTCGCCGAGCACGAGGGCGCCCGCGACGACCGCGACGGCCGGGTTGACGTAGGTGATCGCCGTCATGCGCACAGGGCCGATCTCGGCGATGAGCGCGAACATCAGCAGGAAGGCGACGGCGCTGCAGAGCACGGCGAGCACGAGCACCGAGGTGATGACGGGCGCCGACGGCACCGCGGTCGGCCAGCCGCCGGTGATCGCGACGATGGGCAGGTAGATGAGACCCGCGATCGTGAGCGCCGCGGCCATGACGCCGAGGCCGGGGAGGTCGTGCATCCACTTGGCAAGGATGGCGGGGCCGACCGCGTAGCCGACCACGGCGACGCCGATGAGGGCGACCGCCCCGAGGTCGCCGCCTCCGAGGTCGAGGCCGACCACGGCGACGACGCCGGCCGTGCCGGTGATGAGCCCGAGCACGGTGAGCGCCGTGACCCGGTGGCGGCGCCCCATGAGGAACGCGACGCCGATCGCGACGAGGGGGATGCTCGCGAGCAGCAGCCCCGTCGTCGAGCTCGGCAGGCTCACCTCGGCGGCGTTGAGCGCGTACCAGGGCAGCACGATCTCGACGACGGCGAACGCGAGCAGGGGCTTCCAGCGTCGCAGCACGGGCGCGAGGGCACGTTGCCGCGCGGCGATCGGCAGCAGCAGTGCGGCGGCGATGACGCATCGCGCGAGCACCAGGAATTCGGGGGTCAGCTCGGCGACGGCGATCTTGATGAACAGGTACGGAATGCCCCAGATGAGGCCGAGAGCGGCGAAGAGGATGAGGCCGCGGCGGGTCATGCCTCCATCATCGCGCAGGCGCGGCGCGCTGGATGCCGCGCACGTGAGCGCGGGCGTAGCCTGGCGCCGTGGTGCACCCGAACTCCCGTCAGGCGAAGGCCGCGCGACGTCGCCGGAAGCGTGTGGCGGCCGCCGATAACGACCTGACCCCGGCGCATTGGGCTGAGGTTCAGCGGTTGTGGGGTGGATGCGCCTACTGCGGCGCGGCCGACCGCCCCCTGCAGCGCGACTGCGTGCAGCCCATCGCCCGCGGAGGCCGCTACACCCTCGACAATGTCGTTCCGGCCTGCGGCTCGTGCAACGCGAGCAAGAGCAACGACGAGGTCACGAGCTGGA
>LNFD01000249.1 GCA_001464255.1 Actinomycetales bacterium Ga0077552
TATTTGCCATCTGGGAGGGTGGCATCGCAATCTTTGGCGCCGTCCTCGCAGGCGCCATCGGCCTCTGGATCGGCGCTCGTCAGGAGGGGATCCGCTTTCTTGACGCGGCGGATGCGCTCGCACCAGGTTTGCTCCTGGCGCAGGCGATCGGGCGCATAGGCAATTACGTCAATCAAGAATTGTTTGGCACGCCGACGACCCTGCCGTGGGGCATTCACATCGACCCGGGAAACCCCGCGATACCCACGGGTACCCCTGAGGGCACGCTGTTTCACCCTCTGTTCCTTTATGAACTGCTCTGGAACATCGTCGGGGTCGCGGTCATTCTCGTTGTCGAGCGTCT
>LNFD01000250.1 GCA_001464255.1 Actinomycetales bacterium Ga0077552
TCTGGTACGGGGTTGGTCGAGCGTGGTTCAACACTTTCCGTCTCGACCCCACGGAGTTCGACGTGCTCGGGATCAAGATCAATGTGCTCACCGCCATCGCGGCGGCAATCGTGGGCGTTGCGCTGGTCGTAATGGCTCTGGCGAGACGGCTGGAACTGCCCGCGGCATTGCTGTCGAGCACGGGCGTGAGCGAATACGAACGCATTGCGCCCACGAAAGAGGACCAGTCATGACCGTCTCAGAGCCACGCCCGGCACGAAAGCGACTTGACGACTACACCCGCCGCCGACTGTTCCTCCGTATCGGGCAGGCGATCATGGTGGCGGGCGGGATCATGGGGCTCGTGCATTGGCTTACCCCCCTTGAGGCATTCGGCCCCGAGCAACCGCCGCTCCTGCTCGATCTTGCCATCGGGTACCCCATGGCCGCTCTCTTGCTCATCCTCGGAGGTGTTGTGGCGAGCCGG
>LNFD01000251.1 GCA_001464255.1 Actinomycetales bacterium Ga0077552
AGCGAGGGTGGGGCTTCATGGCAAGAAGTGGATAACCAGATTGAGGCTTGCATGCCCATACCCCCGGGGGGTACTCTCGGCCCATGAAGAGCTCAGTCGCCCCCACTGCCCCGCCCGTTCTGGACCCGCAGCGGTCGACCCCTATCGCCCTGCGGTGGTTAGCTGTGATCGCAGGCTCGGCCGCGATCATCGCGACGTACTGGGACGGAGCATGGCACTCTGAGATCGGACGAGATAGCACGTTCGCTCCCCCCCCACGTACTGCTGTACTCAAGCATCGCCGCTGTCGCGCTAATCATCGCGGCATGGGTTGTTGTGACTCTGGTCAGAGAACGTTCAGTGCTGTCGGTCCTTCGACACCGGGCCCTGGTCTTGACGGGTGTGGCTCTTGCCATGGTGGCGCTGTCGGCCGCCCTCGATGTTTTGTGGCACGAGTACTTCGGTCGGGACTCGGTGCTCTGGTCCCCTCCTCACCTCCTCGGGATCATCGGCAGTGTGGTGGTAGTCGTCGGCGTGACCATGAGTGGCGACCGAGGCCGTCCACTGCGAAGCGCCGATGTGGCGCTCGGTGCCGTGCTCCTAGGCACGGCAATGCTGCCGGTGATGGAGTACGACTCGCGCGTTCCGCAGTTTTCTGAGGTGTTGTACCTTCCGGTTGCGCTTGCGGCAGCGCTCTTCGCCGCGTGGGTGATCATCGTTGCCTTGAGCGGGGCGCGCGTCATGACGGTGATTGTTGGTTGCGTTGTGGCGTTGCGGGCCGCCGTCTGGGGCGTTCTTACGTTGTGGGGGTGGCCGGCGGTCGACGTACCCATTGCTCTTCTTGGGCTCGCCGTTCTCGATCTCCCGCGCGCGCGGAAAGTCGACCGGTTTGCGCTTGCCGCCATCGCAATGTCGTCCATACAGCTCGTGGCCTCCGCCGTAGGGCTGAGTAGCGTGCAGGCCGAGACAGTGCTCCCTGCCGCCATCATCGTGATCGCCATCGCGGGCGGTGTGATGCTGATCTCTCGTGGCCGGCAGGTTGTCGTCGCAACGTTGGCGACGTTGGCCTTGGCTGCGACGCTCGTGAGCGTCGATCCACTACCCGCGAGCGCCCACGATCCAGGGCAAGGCACCGAGCAAGGTGAAGTCGCAATGACGGTTGAGCGAGTCGGGTCAACAGTAAGCATCACTGTAGAGGTCGTGTCATCGAGCACGCCGCTTCGCTTTGAACGCATCGTCGCAAGGCGCGCTGGTCAGATTATTCAGGCCACACTGGAGCAGGGTGATACCAGCGGCCTTGTGGTCCGAGGAACTCTGGAACTCACCGAAGGAGACTTGTGGTTCATCTACGCCGAGTTCTCATCCTCGATGGGCGCGCTGGAGTCGTGGATTATCGTTGAACCGAATGACTCTCGTACCGAGGTGCGTCCGCTCTACGAGCCACCCGTATCCCCAGTTAACGACCTCGAATTCATTGGCGCGAGCGCTGCGCTGTACGGACTAGCTGCCTCGCTCATCTGGGTTGCCATCCTCACGGTGAGGGAGCCACGTCGGATGCGGTCGACGCGCTCATCAGCGGAGTGAGTCGGCAACCGGGCAGAACTTCACGCGCGTCTCAGCGAGTTCGGAATCGGGGTCGCTGTCGGCCACGATGCCCGCGCCGGCGTAGGCCGTGACCAGGCCGTCATCATCGATGCGCGCGCAGCGCAGCGCGATCAACCACTCGCCCTCGCCGTCCTAGTCGATCCATCCCACCGGCCCGGCGTAGCGGCCGCGGTGGAATGCAACGCGGCGACGATGTCGAGCGCGCTCGACGACGGCGCCAGTTGCATCTCGACGTCGGTCGCGAGGTGCCAGAGGTTCGGCAGCTTGATGGTGAACGGGAGATCGCTCGCCGAGACGGCGCGCGCGTGCGGCCGCAGCGTGTCGAGCACGCTCTGCACGGCGAAGGCGTGCTCGTCGAGGTCTTTGCCACTCGTCGCAAATTGAGCGGAGACCGCGGAGTCTTCCGCCGTGCTCGCCCCGCGCGTCCGGTTGTCGGCGAGTACCCGCGCGCTCGCCTCACCGCCGTGCACGCTCACGAGCGTCTAGAGCCTGACCCGGTTTCCCGGGCGCTTCTCTTGTGTTGATCATGCCGCGATTTCTGCGGCGGGGTGAAGGGCTTCACACTCGGCGGGGCTGAGGTTTCCGAGGCTGCTGTGTCTGCGCCGGGGGTTGTAGAACCCCTCAATCCACTCGAACATGGCCGACGCGAGCTGTGTTCTGGAGTCCCAGCTGGTGCGGTCCAGCAGCTCGCGTTGCATCGTTGACCAGAACGACTCGATGAGCGCATTGTCGACGCTGGAGGCGACTCTGCCCATCGAGCCGAGCAGCCCTGCTTGGCGGAGTCGGTGACCGGAGAGCCGGGAAGTGTATTGGGCTCCTCTCTCCGCGTGAACGACTGTTCCAGGCTCGGGTCGGAGCCGCCAGCGTGCCATCTCCAGCGCGTCGACGTCGATCTCTGCGGTGATCCGAACGGAGATCGACCAGCCAACGATGCGGCGTGAGTAGGCGTCGATCACGGCAGCGCAATAGACCCAGCCGTCTTTCGCACGGTGTTGCGTGATGTCGCAGAACCAGAGCCGGTTCGGCCCGTCAGCGCGGAACTGCCGCTTCACGAGGTTCTCGTGCGTGGCTGTGTCCGGCTTCCAGCCTCCCCGCTTGCGACGATGCGAGACGCCGACCAACCCGTCTTGCCGCATCAACCTGGCGACACGTTTACGGGCGACGTGAACGTTTAGCCCGAGCCGCGACTCGGCCAGCACTTGCGGCGCACCATAGGTTGCTCGCGAGTCGGCTCAGCTCCTGGACCAGCCGGAACCTTATTTTGGGAGCACGTTCTCCCGCGCAATGTAGGG
Source organism: Actinomycetales bacterium Ga0077552 (assembly GCA_001464255.1). Taxonomy (GTDB): domain Bacteria; phylum Actinomycetota; class Actinomycetes; order Actinomycetales; family Microbacteriaceae; genus Microcella. The sequence goes on from LNFD01000251.1 coordinate 2,877, forward strand.
CGACGCGCGCTTCAGGATGTCGCTCTCCATCTCCAGCACCCGCAACCGTCGCCTGAGCTCGACCAGTTCGCGATGCTCGTCGGAGGTCACGCCGGGTTTGCGGCCTGAGTCGACCGCATCGCGGTGCATCCAGTTGCGAAGACAGGACTCGCTGATCTCGAGATCGCGGGCGGTCTGAGCGACCGGGTCTCCCTGCGCGACCAGATCCAGGGCTCGACGCCGGAACTCCGGCGGGTGTGCAGCAGACATCTCACGGACTCCTTCCGAGCCGATCATCGCCTCAACTCAGGTGTCCGGGAAACCGGGTCAGGCTCCGAGCGCGCGTGGGGCCGCTACTGGGGCTGGGACACCAAGGAGGTCTGGACCTTCATCATCTGGACCCTCTTCGCCGGCTACATCCACGCCCGCGCGACGCGCGGCTGGCGCGGCGACCGCTCGGCCTGGCTCGCGATCATCGGCTTCAGCGCGGTCATCTTCAACTACACGGTCGTCAACTTCGCGTTCAAGGGCCTGCACAGCTATTCCGGCCTGTAGGCCGGAATAGCAATGGGCACAGTTTCAGGCCTGTTCTGTCGTGACAGGTCGGGCCCCTGGCCCGACTCGTCCTTTACCCAACAGGCGTCAACTCCACGGGCGTGCGCGCCCCGCCCCCGATGTCGAACTGCAGCACGGGCGCGTCGGGGTCGGAGCAGTCGAACGGCGCGTTGCTGATCGGGTCGCTCGCGATGATGGCGCCGAGCTGGCTCGAGGCGTCTTGCGTGACGCCCGCGATCGTCACGATCGTCGAGAGGCTGTTGTCGCGCACGGTCGTCGTGATGACGCCCTCCGCACCGACCCAGCCGCCGCCGATGCTGCCCGTGGTCACGGCCTGGCCCTGCACGCTCGCGATGTCGAGCAGCAGCGTGAACGCGGGCGTGTAGACGTACGAGTCGGCCGTGAAGCTCAGCCCCGTGTCGCCCTCGACCGTGAAGGCGAGACCCTCGGTGCTGCCCGAGACCCCGTCGTAGAAGCCCTGCAGCGCCTCCTGCGTGATGCGCCAGTCGCCGATCAGGCACGCGGGGTCGGTCGGGTCGAGGGCCGCCTCGGGCGCCTCGGCCTCCTCGCTCGCGGCCGCGCCCGGGTCGACGGCGAGGTCGCCTTCGGACGACGTCGTGCAGCCGACAAGCAGCAGCAGCGCCGCGGTCGAGGCGGTCAGGGCGAGCGGGGCGCGGCGCATGAGGGCTCCTTGTGGTCGGCGGGGATGAGTCGAGCGTAACTCCGCACCGCCGCTGCCGCGTGAGCAGTTTCCGACTAGCCGGCGAGCAGGGCGTGGCAGCGCGTGAGGCGCTCGCGCCACCAGGCGGTGCGCGCGGGGTCGGCGGCGAGCCGGCGCAGGGCATCCGCATCGGCCGTGACCCGGCCCGCCGCGATCACCCTGTCGACGGGGCGCAGCGGTGCGGCGACGACATCGTCGGCCAGCAGCGCGGCCGTGCCGAGGCCGCAGTCGTAGTCGAGGGCGGGCAGCCGTGCGGCGAGCTCGGCACCCATCGCGAGCCCGATGCTCGAGTCGAGCGCGCTCGAGACGACCGCGGGCAGCCCCGCCTCGGCGACGATCGCAAGTGCGCGGTCGATGCCGCCGAGCGGGGCGGCCTTGATGACGAGCAGATCGGCCGCCTCGGCGCGCGCGACCGCGAGCGGGTCGGCCGCCTTGCGCACACTCTCGTCGGCGGCGACGAGCACGTCGATGCGGTGGATGCGCCGCCGCAGCTCGGCGAGCTCGGGCACGCTCGCGCACGGCTGCTCGACGTACTCGAGGTCGAACTGCTCGAGCTCGGCCTCGTCGACCGTCCAGGCTCCGTTCGCGTCGAGGCGGATGCGCCCCGCCGGCACGAGCAGCCGCCGTGTCTCGCGCACGCGGGCCACGTCGTCGGCGAGCGTCTCGCCGCGCTCGGCCACCTTGATCTTCACCGTGCGGCACTCGCCGAACAGGCTCAGCACGGCCGCGATTTCGCCGAGCGGAACGGCCGGCAGCGTCGCATTGACCGGGATGCTCGCTCTGGTTCGGGGAGCCGTCGAGTCGCGCCAGCCGAAGTCGAGGGCCGCGGCGAGCCACGTGCTGGCCTCCTCATCGGCGTACTCGAGGAAGGGGCTGAACTCGCTCCATCCACTCGGGCCGTCGAGCAGCACGGCCTCGCGGCAGTCCACGCCGCGGAACCGCGTCACGAGCGGCAGGCTCACCACGTGGGCGCGGCCCAGCACGTCGTCGAGCTCGGGCAGAGCATCCATGCCCCACAGTCTGTCGGTTCTCGTTCGCAACTCATGCAGAATCGACCGATGTGCGGTGTTTCGCGCGCACAACCGCCGGTTCAGCCTGAGTTGCGAACGGGCCGCGCGCGTAGGCTGGCGGCATGGCCGAGCCGTTCGTCTCCGAGACCTTCGACCCCGCGCGCTGGCAGGTCGCGCCGGGCTTCGACGACCTGACCGACCTCACGTACCACCTCGACACGACCGGCCGTATCGCGCGCATCGCGTTCGACCGGCCGGAGGTGCGCAACGCGTTCCGCCCGCACACGGTCGACGAGCTGTACCGCGCGCTCGACGACGCGCGGCAGAATCCGCGGGTCGGCGTCGTGCTGCTGACGGGCAACGGCCCGAGTGCGAAAGACGGCGGCTGGGCGTTCTGCTCGGGCGGCGACCAGCGCATCCGCGGGCGGGGCGGCTACCAGTACGCCGAGGGGGAGACGGCCGAGACGGTCGACCCGGCGCGCGCTTCGCGTCTGCACATCCTCGAGGTGCAGCGGCTCATCCGCTTCATGCCGAAGGTCGTCATCGCGGTCGTTCCGGGCTGGGCCGCGGGCGGCGGGCACTCGCTGCACGTCGTGTGCGACCTCACGATCGCGAGCCGCGAGCACGCGCGCTTCAAGCAGACCGACGCCGACGTCGGCTCGTTCGACGCCGGCTACGGCAGCGCCTACCTCGCCAAGCAGGTCGGCCAGAAGGTCGCGCGCGAGATCTTCTTCCTCGCCCGCGAGTACGACGCGCAGCGCGCCTACGAGATGGGCACGGTCAACGCCGTCGTGCCGCACGACGAGCTCGATGCGACGGCGCTCGACTGGGCCGAGACGATCCTGACCAAGAGCCCGACGGCGATCCGCATGCTCAAGTACGCGATGAACCTCACCGATGACGGGATGGTCGGCCAGCAGCTCTTCGCGGGCGAGGCGACCCGGCTCGCCTACGGCACCGACGAGGCCGTCGAGGGCCGCGACAGCTTCCTCGAGAAGCGCGCGCCCGACTGGTCGCCGTTCCCCTGGCAGTACTAGTCGGGGTTCAGATTCGCCGCGAAACGGTGGATGGCCGCGGCCCAAGCGCCTTCTTGTCCCAGATCTGGGCCAAAGGGGCGCGTCAGGCCTCGAGCCCGACGCCCACGCGGTCGAGCACGCCGGCGATGAGCATCGCGCGCGCCTGAGGGTCGGGCACGAAGTCGCGCAGGATGACGGCGAGGCCGTGCGCACTCGCCTGCGCGAGCATCATGCGGCTCGCCACGCGCTGCTCGTCGACCACGCCGTCCGGTTCGAGCTCGAGCACGATGTCGCGCACGAGGTCGGCGGCGTTGGGGTCGTCGAGTCGATCGGGGGGCGTCGTCATGGGCATCGACACGAGCGAGAAGAGCTGCGGCTCGGCGAGGGCGAAGGCGATGTACGACTCGCCGACCTCGCGCAGTCGGTCGATCGGCGGCCGCCCGACGGCAGTGGAGAGCCGGGCGAACATGTCGCGCGCCATGATCTCGCGCGCGCGTTGCGCGACGGCCGCGATGTGCCGGTACACCGCCGCCGCGCTCACGCCGCAGGCCGCGGCGATGCGGCGCACGGTCACGCCGTTGAGCCCCTCGGCCCGGGCGAGCGCCTCGCCCGCGTCGACGAGCGCCTCGCGCAGGGCACCGTGGTGGTAGGCCCTGCGCTCCGTCGACCCCGTCCCCATGTTGACAGTGTACACATCGGTGCGCTAGACATGACCGCCGATGTTAACGGCGATAACACCCGAGCAGAGAGGCCGCCCCGATGGCGACACGAGAGCAGCGCATCCACCGCCTGATCGAGAAGAGCGCGGCCGACCGCCGTACCGGCGAGGTGCTCTGGCGCGTCGTGAGCCCCGACGGCCTCGATGTCGTGCACGGCGACCTCGACCGGCCGTTCTTCATCGCGAGCGTGAGCAAGCTCTTCACGGTCGCCTGCCTCGCCCAGCTGCGCGACGAGGGCCGTCTCGACTGGGATGCTCCGATCGCCGGGTACCTGCCGCACCTCGACCTGAGCGGGCTCGCCGTCGAGAACGGCCGTGATGTCAGCGGCGAGATCACCGTGCGCGAGGTCATGAGCCACACCGCCGGCCTCGCCGACTACTTCGAGGGCCCCCGCCCCGACGGCCCCACGACGCTCGAGCGCGCGATGGCCCACGACTTCGCGTGGACCGCCGAGGAGGTCGTCGAGTGGACGCGCGCCATGACGCCGGCCCGCCGCGGCCGCGGACTCTACAGCGACACGGGCTTCCAGCTGCTCGACGCGGTCGTCGAGCACCTCGACGCGCGGCCGTTCGCCGCGTCGGTACGCTCGCGCATCACCGAGCCGCTCGGTCTCGCCGGCACCTTCGTCTACACGCACGCCGACCACGAGCGCTTCGACGAGATGGCGGTCATCCGATTCGGAGACGACGACCTGCACCTGCCGCTCCTGCTCGCCTCGGTCGACGGCCAGGGTGGGGTCGTCTCGACGCTGCGCGACGGCGTGACCTTCTTGCAGGCGTTCTTCGACGGCCGGCTGTTCGACAAGGCGCTGCTCGACGAGATGCTCACCGACTGGCACCGCATCTTCTCCCCGCTCGAGTACGGCACGGGCGTCATGCGGTTCCGCCTGCCGGCCATGTTCACGGGCTTCCGCTCGTTCGAGTTCCAGGGGCACTCCGGTGCCTCCGGCGTTGTCTGGTATCGGGATGCCCGCAGCGGCGTCATCGTCGTCGGCACGGTCAACCAGCTGAAGCAGCGGCAGCTGCCCTACCAGCTCATGATCCGCACGGCCGCCGTCGCGGCATCCTGACCCCTTCCGCTCCTCCGGGCCCAGATCTGGGCCAAACGGGCGTATCGCGCTCGGGCAGGTGCCCTTTTGCCCCAGATCTGGGCCGGAAGGTGCAGGGTTGCGGGGTAGCGTGGGCGCGTGACCCGCCCGCTCGCCGTCGTCGACACCGCTGATCCGCTCGCCTGCCTCGCCGCCCTGCGCGATGCGCTCGACGGCGAGGGGCCCGCCGTGCTGTTCCGCGGCGGTGGGGTCAACCCCGTGCACACGGCGCCGCTCATGGTCGAGAAGCGCATCGCGCTCGTCGTCGAGACGAGCGGCACGACCGGGCGCCCGAAGCGCGTGGCCCTCAGCGCCGACGCCGTGCTCGCGAGCGCGGCCGCGAGCGAGAGCGCGCTCGGGGGCCCCGGCCAGTGGCTGCTCGCCCTGCCCGTGCAGTACATCGCGGGCAGCAACGTGCTCGCGCGTTCGCTCGCCGCCGGCACGACGCCGATGCCCGTCCCGCCCGGGCGGCTGAGCGCCGAACGCGTTCTCGAAGCCGTCGCCGCGATGGACGACCCCGTCCGCTACACCGCCCTCGTGCCCGCCCAGCTGAGCCGGCTCGTCGACGAGGCGGAGGCGGACGACGCCCTGCGGCGCGCGCTCGCGGGGTTCTCACGCATCCTCGTCGGCGGCCAGGCCACGCCCGCACCGCTCGTCGAGCGCGCGACGGCCCTCGGCTGGCACCTCACGCGCACCTACGGCTCGAGCGAGACGTGCGGCGGCGTCGTCTACGACGGGCGCGCGATCGGGCAGACCGAGGTGCGCATCATCGACGGCCGCGTCGAGCTCGGCGGGCCGACCCTGGCCGAGTACTACCTCGACGACCCCGAGCGCACCGCGGCGACCTTCGTCGAGCACGACGGAGCCCGCTGGTACCGCACCGACGACGCGGGCGAACTGGTCGACGGGGTGCTGCGCGTGACCGGCCGCATCGACGACACGATCGTGACGGGCGGGCTCAAGGTTCGCCTCGGCGACGTCGAGCGCATCGTGCGCGAGCAGCCCGGGCTCGACGACGCCGTCGTCGTCGCGGGCCACCACCCCGAGTGGGGTGAGGTGCCCGTCGTCGTCACGACCGCGCGCCCCGAGCTCGACGCGCTGCGGCGCGCGGTGGGCGCCGTGCTGCCTCCTGAGGCGCGCCCCGACCGCATCGTGACGCTGGATGCCCTGCCGCTGCTGCCCAGCGGCAAGCCCGACCGGCTCGCCCTGGCGCGCCGCGCGAACCCGGGTCACTAAACTCGCCGTCGTGGCCACGACGAAGAAGGCGCGCGCGAAGAAGCCCGCCGCGAAGAGCACGACCAAGCGCACGAACCCCGCGAAGGCGAGCGCGGCATCCGGCAACCCCGCGAAGGTGCGCCGCGCGACCGCGCGCGACTGGATCGCGGGCGCGCGCCTGCGCACCCTGAGCCTCGCGATCGTGCCCGTCGCCCTCGGAACGGCGATCGCGTACGTCACGCTGGGCTACAACCTCGCCCTCGCCCTGCTGTGCCTCGGCGTCGCGGTGTTCCTGCAGATCGGCGTCAACTACGCCAACGACTACTCCGATGGCGTGCGCGGAACCGATGCGCACCGCGTCGGGCCCAGCCGCCTGACGGGGTCGGGCGCCGCCCGCCCGCGCACCGTGCTCACGGTCGCCCTCGTGTTCTTCGGCCTCGGCGCCGCGGCCGGCCTCGCCATCGTCGTGCTCACGGGCCTGTGGTGGCTGCTCGCCGTCGGCGCCGTCGCGATCGTCGCGGCCTGGTTCTACACGGGCGGGAAGCTGCCGTACGGGTATCTCGGGCTCGGCGAGCTCGTGGCCTTCCTGTTCTTCGGCATCGTCGCGACGGCCGGCACGGCCTACGTGCAGATCGAGCAGGTGCCGTTCGAGGCCTGGCTCGCGGGCTCGCTCGCCGGGTGCTTCGCGGCGGCGATCATGCTCGTCAACAACATTCGCGACCGCGAGCAGGATGCCCGGGTCGGCAAGAAGACCCTGGCCGTACGCATCGGCGATCTGCCCGCCCGCATCCTCTTCGTCGTGCTGCTCGCGGGCGCCTACGGCCTGCTCGTGCCGTTCGCGCTGCTCTACATCTGGGCGCCGATGGTCTTCTTCAGCCTGCTCATCACGGCCCCCGTCGCGCTCATCGTTCTGCTCGCGAAGACGCCGGGCGAGCTCGTGCTCGCGCTCAAGCTCACCTCGCTCGCGGCTCTCGTGACGGGCCTCGGGCTCGCGGCCGCGATCGCCTTCTAGGCTCGCGGAACCCGCAGGCGCACGTCGGCGCCTCCGCCCGTATCATGGGCGCTCGCCGAGCCCCCGTGCGCCTCGACGATGGCGCGCGTGATGGCGAGGCCGAGACCCGCGCCGCCGGCGATGCCGACGCGCGGCGCCGAGCGCGCGCTCGTGCCG
>LNFD01000252.1 GCA_001464255.1 Actinomycetales bacterium Ga0077552
ACGGCGGCGTTGCCGCTCTTGAGGGCGAGGGCTGCGATGTCGACCGTGACGTTCGGCCGAGCCTCGTAGATCGCGCCGACGACGCCGAAGGGCACGCGCACCTGGCTCAGCTGGATGCCGTTGGGCAGCCGCGAGCCCCGCACGACCGTTCCGACGGGGTCGGGAAGGGCGATGACGTCGCGCACGGCGGCCGCGAGCGCCTGCACACGCGCCTCGTCGAGCCGCAGCCGATCGAGCAGGCCCGCCGAGAGGCCGCCCGCCCGCCCGCGCTCGAGGTCGTCGGCGTTCGCCGCGACGATGCTCGGCGCGGCGCCCTCGAGCGCGGTCGCGATGGCCGCGAGCGCGGCATCCTTGCGCGCCGAGGTGAGGGTGGCGAGCGCACGCGAAGCCTCTTTCGCCGCGTGCAGCTCGAGGTCGATGAGCGAGTCGGAGAGGACGGTCGACATGGCCTCAGCCTACCGGCGAGGCCTCGAACCAGGTTCCGACGGCCTCGCCCGCGAGGGCCTGCGCGACGCGATCGGTCGAGGTGAGCACGACGGGGATGCCCTGGCTCACGGCCAGCTTCGCCGCGGCGATCTTGGTGCCCGCTCCCCCGGTGCCGACTCCCGCGGCGCCGATGTCGCCGAGCTCGACCGACACGAGGTCGTCATCGTGCGCGACGACGTCGATGCGCTGCGCGCCCGGCTCGTGCGGAGGACGCGTGTAGAGCGCGTCGACGTCGCTCAGCAGCACGAGCAGGTCGGCGTGCACGAGCTCGCTCACGAGCGCGGCGAGGCGGTCGTTGTCGCCGAACCGGATCTCCTGCGTCGCGACGGTGTCGTTCTCGTTGACGATGATGAGGATGCGCAGGCCGAGCAGGCGCTCCATGGCCCGCTGCGCGTTGCTGCGCGGCGTCGCGTGCTCGAGGTCGCCCGCGGTCAGCAGCACCTGCCCGGCGACGATGCCGTAGCGGTCGAGGCTCTCCTGGTACCGGTAGATGAGCACGTTCTGGCCGACCGCGGCCGCCGCCTGCTGGGTGGCGAGGTCGGTCGGGCGCGCGTCGAGGTCGAGGTACGGGATGCCCGTGGCGATGGCGCCCGACGACACGAGCACGACCTCCACCCCGCGGCCGTGGGCGGCCGCGAGCGCGTCGACGAGGGGGCCGATCTGCCCGACGTTGGGGCCGCTGATCGACGACGACCCCACCTTGACCACGATGCGCTTCGCCGCCGTGACGGCGGCGCGCTGCTGCTCAGTCATCGCCCTCCTCGTCGTTGTACCTGCTGGCATCGCGCTCGGCGACCCGCTCGGCCTCGAGCTCGGCCCGCGCGGCGGCCTTGGCGTCCATGCGCTCGTAGTAGCTCTGCCGGCGCTGGCTCGTCGACGGCCGGTTGAGCGCGTCGAGGCGCGGATCGGTGCCGCGCGGCGCCGTCATGAGCTCGGCGGCGCTCGTGAGCGTGGGCTCCCAGTCGAAGACGACGCCGTCGCCGGGGCCGATGACGACCGTGGCGCCCGCGACCGCTCCGGCCGCGAAGAGCTTGTCCTCGATGCCGATCTTGGCGAGCCGGTCGGCGAGGTAGCCGACGGCCTCGTCGTTGCGGAAGTCGGTCTGCTGCACCCAGCGCTCGGGCTTCGCCCCGAGGATGCGGTACAGATTGCCCTCGCTCCCGCCCTCGACCACGATGCGGAACTCCTCGGTGTTCACGGCGCGCGGGCGCAGCACGATGCGCTCGCGCGTGACCGCCTCGGCCGCCTTCGCGGCGCGGTCGGCCTCGACGAGCTCGGCGAGCGCGAAGGTGAGCGGGCGCAGGCCCTCGCGGCTCACGGCGCTGATTTCGAACACGCGGTAGCCGCGGGCCTCGAGGTCGGGCCGCACGAGCGCGGCGAGGTCGCGGCCCTCGGGCACGTCGACCTTGTTGAGGGCGATGAGCTGCGGGCGCTCGAGCAGCGGCACCTGGCCCTCGGGCACGGGGTACGCGGCGAGCTCACCGAGGATGACCTCGAGGTCGCTGATCGGGTCGCGGCCCGGCTCGAGCGTGGCGCAGTCGAGCACGTGCAGCAGGGCGCTGCAGCGCTCGACGTGGCGCAGGAACTCGAGCCCCAGCCCCTTGCCCTCGCTCGCGCCCTCGATGAGGCCCGGTACGTCGGCGACCGTGAAGCGGCTCTCGCCCGATTCGACGACCCCGAGGTTGGGGTGCAGCGTCGTGAAGGGGTAGTCGGCGATCTTCGGCTTCGCGGCCGAGATCGCGGCGATGAGGCTCGACTTGCCGGCACTCGGGTAGCCCACGAGGGCGACGTCGGCGACCGTCTTGAGCTCGAGGACGATGTCGCCTTCCCAGCCCTCGGTGCCGAGCAGTGCGAAGCCGGGGGCCTTGCGCTTGGTCGTCGCGAGGGCGGCGTTGCCGAGCCCCCCCTGGCCGCCCGGCGCGACGACGATGCGCATGCCGGGCTCGGTCAGGTCGGCGAGCTCGGTGCCGTCGGCATCGCGCACGACCGTGCCGATGGGCACGGGCAGCTCGAGGTCGGCACCCGTGAAGCCCGAGCGGTTGTCGCCCATGCCCGGGCCGCCGTTGTCGCTCGAGCGGTGCGGTCGGCGGTGATAGCCGAGCAGGGTCGTCTCGTTGGCGGCCGCGACGAGCACGATGTCGCCGCCGTCGCCGCCGTTGCCGCCGTCGGGGCCCGCGAGGGGCTTGAACTTCTCACGCCGCACCGAGACGCAGCCGTGGCCGCCGTTCCCCGCGCGCAGGTGAAGGGTCACACGGTCGACGAACGTCGCCATGATGGTGCCTCCTCGTACTGCTCTGCCGCGGCGCCGATGTGCCCGTGACTGCTGTGGTGCTGGTGGTGCTCAACGACGAAGGGGCGGGCCGAAGCCCGCCCCTCGCGTGTGACTCTTGGGTCGTGCGCTAGGCGCTGACGACGTTGACGACCTTGCGGCCGCCCTTCTGGCCGAACTGCACCGCGCCCGCCTCGAGGGCGAACAGGGTGTCGTCACCGCCACGACCGACGTTGGCGCCGGGGTGGAAGTGGGTGCCGCGCTGGCGGACGAGGATCTCGCCGGCCTTGACGACCTGGCCGCCGAAGCGCTTCACGCCCAGGTACTGGGGGTTGGAGTCGCGACCGTTGCGGGTGGACGATGCGCCCTTTTTGTGTGCCATTGTTCGCGCCCCTTCTTACTTGATGCCGGTGATCTTGACGCGGGTCAGGTCGGCGCGGAAACCCTGGCGCTTCTTGTACCCGGTCTTGTTCTTGAACTTCTGGATGACGATCTTGGGGCCGCGCAGGTCGCCCAGCACCTCGGCCGTCACGGTGACCTTCGCGAGCTTCTTCGCGTCGGTGGTGACCGTGTCACCGTCGACGAGCAGAACCGGGGTCAGCTGGATGGTGCCATCCTCGCTCGCCTTGATGCGGTCGAGGACGACAACGGTGCCGACCTCCACCTTCTCCTGCCGCCCACCGGCGCGCACAACTGCGTAGACCACGTTTCACCTTTGCTCTGTTGACAGAATCCTGCTCGCGCGCCGAGTGCGACGCGTCGAGACGTGCTGGGGGGTGCCAGCGCAGGCTCAGCCCAGCGCGCACCAACGGTCAAGAATAGCCGACCGCGGGATGCCCGGTCAAACGCGCCCGATCACCGCGCTCCCCGCCCCCTCAGCCTACAATCGCGACCATGGCCGTGCTGATCGATGAGCCCATCTGGCCGGCCCACGGCCGCCTCTGGGGGCACCTCGTGAGCGACACCTCGCTCGACGAGCTGCACGCCTTCGCCGCGGCCGCCGGAATCCCCGATCGCGGCTTCGATCACGACCACTACGACTACCCGGAGGAGCGCCGCGAGCTGCTCATCGCCCAGGGTGCCGTACCCGTGACGGGCAAGGAGCTGGTCGCGAGGCTGAGCGCCGCGGGGCTGCGCGTGAGCCAGCGCACCAAGCGGGGCCTCTAGGCGCGGGCGCGCTCACCAGCGCGGCGAGAACCCGTCGAGCGTGCGCACGACGGCGCCCGACGCGATGTCGATGACGACGGTCGTCACCGAGGTCGCGCGGCCGTTCACGGGGCGCCCGTCGGGCTGGGCATCCACCACCGAGGGGGTCACCTCGACGGCGACGTACTGGTCGTTCGACGAGAGCGCGAAGTCGCCGATGCTGCCGCGGTCGTCGACCGTGCGCAGCAGCACGCGCGAGGTTCCCGAGCCGTCGTCGGCGACGAGCAGCACGCGCACGTCGCCCGTGGCCACGTCGGCGACGGCGACCTTCTGCACCCGCAGCTCGGTGCGGGTCAGGATCGCCTCGCCGCCGAACGCGAGTTCGCCGTCGACGAGCGAGGGGTCGAGCCGCGACTCGACGGCGGTCGCGAGGTCGAGCACGATGCCGCCGAACGAGTCGGAGCCGGTGAGCCGCGTGCCATCGGTCGACAGCGCGTACATCTGAGGGACCTGGCCGATGGGCAGGGCGATCGGGGCGTCGCCGAGCTCGATGCGCAGCACGCTGAGGTCGAAGGCGTGGGCGACGAGGGTGCGGCCGTCGGGCAGGAACTCGGCGTCGAGCACCCTGATCGGCGCGCCGTCGAGCCCCGGTACGACGTCGACGATGCCCTCGCCCGCGAGGTCGACGACCGCGAGCGTGCCGTCGAGGGCCTCGCCCTCCGCCGCGGGCCCGGCGCTCGTGAGCACGAGGCCGAGCAGCGTGCCCGTGGGCGGCGCGACGAGGCGGTCGACGCGCACCCCCTCGGGCAGCCGCAGGCGCTGCACGTCGCCCTCGGCCGACACCGACTCGAGCACGCTCGTGCCCTCCGGGGCGTCGCGCGCGACGACGACGACGTTCTCGACGGGCGCGATGTGCTGGATGCCCGGCGCGGCATGCACGACCTCGCCGCGGCCCGCGCCGTCGAGGGGCGCGCGCAGCACCTCATCGGTGCTCTCGCCGCGGTCGAGGTAGAGCAGGCTCGCGCCCGGTGTCGTGAAGCGGTGCGTGAACGAGGCCGTCGCGTCGCGGCTCGTGGCCGGCACGTCGCGCACCTCGACGAGGTACTCGGTGCCGAACCGCAGCCGCTGCTCGAACTGCACGATGAGCACGTCGTCCTGCACCGACACCGACACCTCGGCCGCGGGCGTCACCGTGACCTGCTCGGCCGCGACCTCGCCGAGCGGCTGGTTGGCGAACATCCGCAGCTGCTGGCCGGGCTGCTCGACGACGCGCGCCGGGTCGACGACCGCCGAGCTGAGCTTGGGGCCCTGCAGGCTGCCGAGCAGGAGGAAGACGGCGGAGACGGCGGCGAGGCCCGCGACGAGCATCCAGAAGGCGCGCTCGAAGCGCTGTCGAGCCCGCTGCTCGCGCAACCGCTGCGAGGTCGCGGCGACCCGGCGGGCGGCGGGCAGCTCGGCCTCCGCGGACGCCGAGGCGGGGGGATCAGAAGAGGTAGGGCTCACTCGGCTGGTCCACCGCCTCGACCCTCTCGGGCACGAGCACGATGGGGGTCGGGCTCGACCGCGAGGGGTTGCTGTCGAATGCGCCCGTGACCTGCACCCAGGTGTCGGGCGGGTAGAGCTCGGCCCATCCGGGGAGGTAGACGGGCACACCGAGGGGCTGGGCGTCGACCGCGCAGCACGTGACCGAGAAGCGCGAGATGTAGAAGATCGACTCGGGGTCGTCGGCGTCGGGCGTCACGAAGCCCAGCAGCGCGGTGGCCGGCTTGCCGTCGAAGAAGGCGAGGTCGCTCGTCTGGCGCAGCACCGTCGACCACTCGCGCACCGTGAACGTCGCGACGGTGGCGGCATCGGCTGCCGAGGCGGCGGCGAAGGTCTCGGCGTCGTCGCTCGCCGTGGCGTTGATCTCGCGCTGCTCGGCCGTCGCGGTGCTGAGGGTCGCGGGCGGGATGACGACCATGCCGAGCGTGAACGCGGCCGCGAGCCCTGCGGCGGCGAGCCCGACCGCGCGCGAGCGGCGGGCCGGCAGGGGCAGGCCCTCGTCGTCGTGCCGGCGCGGCGTCGCGACCGCGGCGACCGCGGCGACGACCGCGATGATCGCCATGATGACCGTGAACAGGATGTAGCGCGGGTGGATGTAGAGCACGAGCTGCCCCGAGGCCGCGAGCCAGAGGGTGATCGCGGCCATGACGCCGATGATCACGACGCCGCGCCAGCGCTGCACGCCGCGCCACAGGGCGCCGCGGGAGGTCTGCTCACGCAAGGTAGTTCACCACCAGTCCGAGGGCGAGGCTCAGCAGCGCGACGATCGTCGTGAGCTGCACGAGCGTGCGGGTCGAGTAGGTCGTGCGCATGAGCTCTTGATGTCGACGATGGGCCCGAAGACCAGGAAGGTGACGATCGAGCCCGGGAGGAAGGTCGAGGCAAAGGGCAGGATGAAGAAGGCGTCGACGTTCGAGCACACCGAGATGATGAACGCGAGCACCATCATCGCGAGCACGCTGTAGAGCGGGTCGCTGCCGAGCGCGACGAGCACATCGCGCGGCACGATGACCTGGATGGCGCCCGCGATGAGCGAGCCGATGACGAGGGCCGGCATGAGGATGCTCGACTCGCGCACGAACAGGTCGAGGCTCTGCTGCCGCCGGTCGCGGCCGTGCCCGTGGCCGTCGTCGAGGCGGCACTCCTCGGCGAAGCGCCCGCTCAGCAGGCTCATCGGCTCGGGGTGCTTGCTGAACAGCCAGCCGAGGATGTTCGCGATCGCGAACCCGCCCAGGAGCCGGGCGATGAGGATGCCGTCGTCGAAGCCGAAGGCCTGGTGCGTCGTGATGATCGTGACGGGGTTGAGGATGGGCGCGGCGATGAGGAAGGTCATCGATTCGGGCACCGTGAACCCGCGACGCACGAGCCCGCGCGCGAGCGGCACGTTGCCGCACTCGCACACCGGCAGGAACATGCCGAACAGCGAGATGACGGCCCGCCGCCCCCACGGGTTGCGCGGCAGGATGCGCAGCAGCCAACTCTCGGGGATCCACACCTGCACGAGCACTGACAGCACGATGCCGAGAACGATGAACGGCAGCGACTCGATGATGACGCTCGTCGAGAGCGTCAGCAGGTCTTGCACCGGGTTCGGGATGCTCGGGTCGAGCTGCTCGGCCGTGACCGCCCGCGCGGCGACGAGCGCGATGAGCACGACGGTCGCGCCGACCGCCCATGCGACGTGCACCCCACGGGCGCGGCGCCGCACGGGCGCCGCGTCGTGGTCGTTGTGGTCGTGGCGGTGGTCGTGAGCCTCAGGGGCTCCGACCCGCGTCGGTGTCGCTTCCGGCATCGTCACACCCGGCATTCTAGGGAGCACCCCTGGGGCCGCCCTCAGACCACGCTCACGCGTCGGTCGCCGCCTGGGTGCTGATGGTGCCGCTCGAGACCCGGCGGGAGGCGCGCTTGCGCGTGCCGGGAGCCGGCGGCTCGGGCAGCGACTCGAGCACCGAGCCGAGCAGCTGATCGGCCGTCGACGCGTCGATCGGTGCCCGACCACGCCCCGCCCTCTTGGTGACGGGAATGTCGAGGATCTCGACCGTGGCAGGCTCGGCGCTATCGGCGGGCGCCGCGGTCGCGGCCGACTCGGCCGGCGGAACGACGGGCAGGTCGATCGCGCCTGTTGCGGGCGCGTCGTGGTGCACGGTCTTGGCCGCGATCGCCGCGACCGCACGGCTCACGTCGTCGGTGATAGCGTGCGCCGCGGTCGTCGTCGTGCCCGTCTTCGACGCACCGCCGCGACCCGAGCCGTTCTGCCCGCCGCCGTTGCCCGAGCCGCCGCGTCGGCGTCCGCTCGAGCCGCCGATGCCGCCGCCGTTGGCCGCGGTGTCGGAGCCCTGGCGATGCCGCACGACGGGCTCGTGGTGCACGATGAGGCCGCGACCGGCGCAGACCTCGCACGACTCACTGAACGTCTCGAGCAGGCCGAGGCCCAGGCGCTTGCGCGTCATCTGCACGAGGCCGAGGCTCGTGACCTCGGCGACCTGGTGCTTCGTGCGGTCGCGGCTCAGGCACTCCATGAGGCGGCGCAGCACGAGGTCGCGGTTCGACTCGAGCACCATGTCGATGAAGTCGACGACGATGATGCCGCCGATGTCGCGCAGGCGCAGCTGGCGCACGAGCTCTTCGGCCGCCTCGAGGTTGTTCTTCGTGACCGTCTCTTCGAGGTTGCCGCCCGAGCCGACGAACTTGCCGGTGTTGACGTCGACGACCGTCATGGCCTCAGTGCGGTCGATGATGAGCGAGCCGCCCGAGGGCAGCCAGACCTTGCGGTCGAGCGCCTTCTCGATCTGCTCGCTGATGCGGTACTCGTCGAAGGGGTCGTGGTCGCCCTCGTGCTTCTGCACGCGGTCGAGCAGGTCGGGGGCCACACCGCGCAGGTAGGCCTCGATCGTCTGCTGCGCATCCGACCCGCTGATGACGAGCGAGCGGAAGTCTTCGTTGAAGACGTCGCGGATGATCTTGATGAGCAGGTCGGGCTCGCTGTGCAGCATCGCGGGCGCCGGGGTCGTCGAGAGCTGCTTGCTGATCTCGGCCCACTGGCTCGTCAGGCGCTGCACGTCGAGCGTCAGCTGCTCCTCCGTCGCCCCCTCGGCCGCGGTGCGCACGATGACGCCGACGTTCTCGGGCAGCACCTCTTTGAGGATCTTCTTGAGGCGCGCTCGCTCGGTGTCGGGCAGCTTGCGGCTGATGCCGCTCATCGAGCCGTAGGCTCACCTGGCTCGTCAGGCGCGCGCCCTTGTGGCCGATGGGGTCTTTCGTGACCTGCACGAGCACCTTGTCGCCCGGCTTGAGCGCGAGCTCGATGCGGCGCGGCTGGGTCTTGCCGTCGCTGTCGAGCGCCGCGGAATCCCAGTCGACCTCGCCCGAGTAGAGCACGGCGTTGCGGCCGCGCCCGATGTCGACGAAGGCGGCCTCCATGCTCGGCAGCACGTTCTGCACCTTGCCGAGGTAGACGTTGCCGATGAGGCTCGACTCCTGCGAGCGAGCGACGTAGTGCTCGACGAGCACACCGTCCTCCAGCACGCCGATCTGGATGCGCCCGTCTTTCGAGCGCACGATCATCTGGCGGTCGACGCTCTCGCGGCGCGCGAGGAACTCGGCCTCGGTGACGACCGGGCGGCGGCGACCGGCGTCGCGACCATCGCGGCGGCGCTGCTTCTTGGCCTCGAGGCGCGTCGAGCCCTTGATGCGCTGCGGCTCAGTGATGAGCTCGGCGGGGCGGCGCGAGCGCGAGCGCGTGGTCGGCTCGTCGTCGCGCGTGCTCTCGGTGCGACCGGCGTCGCCCTCGGCCCCACCACGGGTGCGGCGCGAACGCGAGCGGCGGCGGCTCGTGACGGTGCCCTCCTCGTCGTCGTCGAGGTCGATCGGGGCGCGGCTCGAGCGGCTCGCGCCGGCGGCAGCTCCGCGCGGGGCGAGCACCTCGACGGGCGGCGCGAAGAACAGCAGCGAGGTCGTCGACTCGGGCTTGAGCTCGGGGAAGGCGGGGGCGGCGGGAGCCGCGGGCTCGGCCGGGATTTCGACGGCGGCACGGGTCTCGTCGGCGGGGGTCTCGTCAGTGACGGGCGCCTCGTCGACTGCGGCCGGGGTGCTCGCCTCGGCGGCGGCGGCCAGCGGGGCGGCCGCGGCCGCATCCCTCACCGCGTCGGCTTCGACCGGGGCGGCGCTGGGTTCGGTGATCGACTCGGCGAGCGGGCCGCCGTCGAATCCGGGTTCGCTCTGCGCGGCGTGCTCGCTGGCCTTCTTGGGGGCACGGGATGCGAACAGCCGCGTGCGCTTCTTGGTCGTCTTCTCGTTGTCGTCACTCACCATCGCTGGTGCACTCCTCGACCGCACGGGCCGCGCCCGGACGGGAAATCTTGGGAGGGGGACGCTGCCCCCGCCGAACTCTTCTGTTGTCGTCGGCCGCGCCCCCGGTATCGAGTGCTGCGCCGGCCGGCGCTGGCGGTGCCGACCCTGTCACGGTCGTGGCACTGCCGCCCCGCGCGCCCTGTCACGGCGGTGGGGCTGGGGAAACTGGCTATTCCCCGCGGTCGCGGCAATCGGTGCCGCAATACTGGTCTGGTTTGTCGCCCAGGAAGCTCTTCTGTCGGTCATCGCGAGCGCGGCTGGCGACGACTGGTGCTCATTATCGCACGGACTCGCGAACTCGGGACGTTCGGCCCCCTCGAGCCACGCGCGCGCCGCGGGATAATCGAAGGGTGACTGACGCCGAGACCGCCGAGACGACCGCCCCTGCCACCCCGCGCCGACCGGTGGGGTCGGCTGGCTCGGCGCGATGGCGCTCATCATCGAGCGCGTGAAGCTGCTGCTCGACCCCGAGTACACGCTCAACTGCGACATCAACCCGCTCATCTCGTGCGGCAACGTCATGGCGTCGTGGCAGGCCTCGCTCCTGGGATTCCCGAACCCGCTGCTCGGCGTCGCGGGCCTCGTCGCACCGATCGCGGTCGGCGTGGCGCTGCTGGCGGGCGCGCGCTTCGACCGCTGGTTCTGGTGGGCGTTCCTCACCGGGGTGACGGGCGCCTTCGTGTTCGTGCACTGGCTCTTCGAGCAGGCGGTCTACCAGATCGGCGCGCTGTGCCCCTGGTGCATGCTCGT
>LNFD01000253.1 GCA_001464255.1 Actinomycetales bacterium Ga0077552
TCAGTCGAACCAGAGGGCGAGCTCGCGCGCGGCGCTCTCGGGCGAGTCGGAGCCGTGCACGAGGTTCTGCTGCACCTTCAGGCCCCAGTCGCGGCCGAGGTCGCCGCGGATGGTGCCGGGGGCGGCCGTCGTGGGGTCGGTCGTGCCCGCGAGCGAGCGGAATCCCTCGATGACGCGGTTGCCCGCGACGCGCGCGGCGACGACGGGGCCCGACTCCATGAACTCGAGCAGGGGCTCGTAGAACGGCTTGCCCTCGTGCTCGGCATAGTGCGCCGCGAGGCGCGAGCGGTCGGGCTGCACGAGCCGGAGGTCGACGAGCTGGTAGCCCTTCGCCTCGATGCGGCGCAGGATCTCGCCCGTGAGGTTTCGGGCGACGCCGTCGGGCTTGATCAGGACGAGGGTCTCTTCGACGGTCGTGGTCATGGGGGCTCCTTACAGAAGAGGGCGGATGCTCGGGCAGAGGTCAGACGGCGGCGGCGCGCTTCGCGGCGTCGAGCTGGGTGCCCTTGACGAAGCAGTAGATCCAGAATCCCACGAAGATCGCGGCCGTGACGGCGGCGAGCACCTCGATGAACCCGGTGGCGAGCAGCAGCACCTGCAGCGCGTGGCCGAACCACACGCCCCAGCGGTACCGCACCACGCGGGTGGCGACGAGCAGCAGCAGCACGAGCACCGCGCCGCCGCCGAAGACGAGACCCGCGGGCAGCACGTCGAGGCCGTTGATGGCGAGGGTGCCGAAGACGACGGCGAGCACCTCCATGCCGAGGGTCACGGTGAGCAGCGACTCGAGGGCGCCGCGCTCGCGCTTCGGGCGGCGGACGGGCGTCGCGGCGTTGTCGGGATCGCCAATTCTGCTCGCGCGCGATGAGCATCGCCTGACCGACGAGCGTGATCGAGCCCGTCACGAGGATGGCGTCGTTCGGCCCGGCCTCGTCGCGCGCCTCGGCGAGGGCGACCGCCAGCTCGGGTTCGATGCGCACGCGGTCGGGGCCCGCGACGGCCGTGACCGTCTCGGCGAGGTCGTCGGCCGCGACGGCGCGCGCCGAGTCGGAGCGCGTGACGATGAAGCGGTCGACGATCGGGTCGAGCGCTTCGATGATGCCGCGGTCGTCCTTGTCGGCGAGCACGCCCACGATCGCGGTGATCGAGTCGAACGCGAAGGAATCCATGAGGGCCCGCCCGAGCGCCTGGGCGCCGTGCGGGTTGTGCGCGGCGTCGACGAGCACGCTCGGCTCGATGCCGATGAGCTGCAGCCGGCCGGGGCTCGTCACGGTCGCGAGGCCCTCGGTGAGCACGTCGTCGGCGAGCGGCTGCGTGCCGTCGCCGAGGAACGACTCGACGGCCGCGATGGCGACTGCGGCGTTGTGCGCCTGGTGCTCGCCGAAGAGGGGCAGGAAGAGCTCGCGGTACTCGCCGGCCCGGCCCCGCACGTCGATGAGCTGGCCGCCGACCGCGAGCCGGGCATCCAGCAGGGCGAAGCCCACCCCCTCGGCGACGAGGTCGGCCTCGTTGTGCTCGGCGGCGCTCATGAGCTCGTCCATGGCCTCGGCGGCCTGCAGGGCCGTGACGACCGTGGCGGCGGGCTTGACGATGCCGGCCTTCGTGCGCGCGATCTCGGCGACCGTCTCGCCGAGGAAGCGCGTGTGGTCGAGGGCGATGGGGGTGAACACGGCGACGTCGCCGTCGGCGACGTTGGTCGAATCCCACTCGCCGCCCATGCCGACCTCGATCACCGCGACGTCGACGGGCGCGTCGGCGAAGCTCGCGTAGGCGAGGGCCGTGAGCGCCTCGAAGTTGCTGAGCGCGGGCTCGCCGCTCGCCGCGAGCTCGGCGTCGACCATGAGCAGGTAGGGCGCGACATCGGCCCAGTTGTCGGCGAGCGCGCGGTCGGTGATGGGCTCGCCGTCGATGACGATGCGCTCGTTGATGCGCAGCAGGTGCGGGCTCGTCAGCAAGCCCGTGCGCAGGCCGTAGGCGCGCAGGATGCTCTCGATCATGCGCGCCGTCGAGGTCTTGCCGTTCGTGCCCGTGAGGTGCACGATCGCGAAGCTGCGCTGCGGGTCGCCGAGCAGCTCGACCGCGCGCCGCGCGGCGTCGAGGCGCGGTTGGGGGCTGCCCTCGCTGCCGCGGGCGAGCAGCTCGGCGTGCACGGCGTCGGCGGCCGCGCGGTCGGCGGCGGCCTGCTCGCCCTCGCCCCCGCTCACGCGCGCACCACCGAGACGGTCACGGATGCTCCTTCGCCCACCGCGGTCGCGGCGCCGTCGCCAGCCTGGCCGACCTCGAGGGTCGTGGCAAGCGTCTCGGCGCCGATGAGCTGCCGGTGCGCCTCGATCGCGGCGCGGGTCGCCTCGTCGTGCGAGCCGAGCGTCAGCGCGATGCGGTCGCTCACGTCGAGCCCCGCGTCCTTGCGCGCCTGCTGCACGGCGCGGATGACGTCGCGCGCGAGCCCCTCGGCGGCGAGCTCGGGGGTGACGCGCGTATCGAGCAGCACGAAGCCGCCGCCGGGCAGAAAGACGACGGCCGCGGCGGGGTCGTCGAGCTCGAGCTCGAGCGTGTACTCCCCCGCCTCGAGCGCGATGCCGCCCGCCGTGACGACGTCGCCGTCGACCGACCAGTCGCCGGCTTTCGCCGCGGCGATGACTTGCTGCACCTGCTTGCCGATGCGCGGGCCGGCGGCGCGCGCGTTGACGGCGAGCCGGCGCGCGATGCCGTAGTCGTCGACGAGGCTCTCGTCGAACTCGACGAGCGTCACGGTCTTGACGTTGAGCTCGTCGCGCACGATGTCGCTGAAGGCCTCGAGCGCCGCCGCGCCGGGGGTCACGACCGTGAGGCTCTGCAGCGGCAGGCGCACGCGCAGGCCCTGGGCTTTGCGCAGCGCGAGGCCCGAGCTCGCGATCGCCCGCACGCGGTCCATCGCGGCGACGAGGGCCTCGTCGGCCGGGAACTCCTCAGCGGCGGGCCAGTCGGCGAGGTGCACGCTCTCGCCGCCCGTGAGGCCGCGCCAGACCTCCTCGGCGACGAGCGGGGCGAGCGGGGCCGACAGGCGGGCGAGGGTCTCGAGCGCGGTGAAGAGCGTGTCGTGGGCATCCCGATCATCGCCCGCCCAGAAGCGGTCGCGCGACCGTCGCACGTACCAGTTCGTCAGCACGTCGGCGAAGTCGCGCAACGCCGCGGCGGCGAGCGGGGCGTCGAGGGCCTCGAGCTGCGCCGTCACCTCGACGACGAGGTCGCGCGTCTTCGCGAGCAGGTAGCGGTCGAGCACGTTCGTCGAATCGGTGCGGCGCCGGGCCTCGCCGAGCGAGCCGGCGTTGGCGTAGAGCGCGAAGAAGTAGTACGTGCTCCACAGCGGCAGCAGGAATTCGCGCACCCCCGCGCGAATGCCGTCTTCGGTCACGACGAGGTTGCCGCCGCGGATGACCGAGCTCGACATGAGGAACCAGCGCATGGCGTCGGCCCCGTCGCGCTCGAACACCTCGCCCACATCGGGGTAGTTGCGCAGGCTCTTCGACATCTTCTGGCCGTCGTTGCCGAGCACGATGCCGTGGCTGATGACGTTCGAGAAGGCCGGGCGGTCGAACAGCGCCGTCGCGAGCACGTGCATCGTGTAGAACCAGCCGCGCGTCTGCCCGATGTACTCGACGATGAAGTCGCTCGGGTTGTGGCTCTCGAACCAGTCGGCGTTCTCGAAGGGGTAGTGCACCTGCGCGAAGGGCATCGAGCCCGAGTCGAACCAGACGTCGAAGACGTCCTCGATGCGGCGCATCGTCGAGCGCCCCGTGGGGTCGTCGGGGTTCGGGCGCGTGAGCTCGTCGATGAACGGGCGGTGCAGGTCGACCTCGCCCTCGGCGTTGCGCGGCAGCGTGCCGAAGTCGGCCTCGAGCTCGGCGAGCGAGCCGTAGACGTCGACGCGCGGGTGGTTGGGGTCGTCGCTCTTCCACACGGGGATGGGGCTGCCCCAATACCGGTTGCGGCTGATCGACCAGTCGCGCGCGCCCTCGAGCCACTTGCCGAACTGGCCGTGCTTGACGTTCTCGGGCACCCACGTGATCTGCTCGTTGAGCTCGAGCATGCGGTCGCGGATCTCGGTGACGCGCACGAACCAGCTCGACACCGCCTTGTAGATGAGCGGGTTGCGGCAGCGCCAGCAGTGCGGGTAGCTGTGCTCGTAGCTGCGCAGCTGGAACAGCCGGCCCTGCTCGCGCAGCAGGCCGATGAGGGTCTTGTTCGCCTCGAACACCTGCAGGCCCGCGACCTCGGTCACGACGTCGAGGAACCGGCCGCCGTCGTCGACGGAGATGATGATCGGGATGCCCGCGGC
>LNFD01000254.1 GCA_001464255.1 Actinomycetales bacterium Ga0077552
TCGCCCGTCGCGACGTACTCGGCGACGAGGATCTGCCAGGCGTTCTGCATGCCCCACGTCTCGACGTCGGCGTAGTAGTCCCACAGGCGGTCGTACTGCACGCCGCCGAGCTCGGCGCCCGTGAGGGTGCGGGTGATCGCGGCGCGGGCCTCCTCGAGCGAGGCGAAACCGAGCTCCTTCACGTAGGCGCCGATCGTGTCGGCGGCCAGCAGGAACGAGCGGGACCCGGCATCCACGACCGCGTACTCGATCGCGGGGCCCACGGCGAGCGCCGCGTTCGTCGGCAAGGTCCACGGCGTCGTCGTCCAGGCGAGGGCCTCGACGCCCGTCAGCCCGAGCGCCTCGGCCTTCTCGCCCACGAGGGGGAAGGTCACGGTCACCGACTGGTCCTGCCGCATCTGGTAGACGTCGTCGTCCATGCGCAGCTCGTGGTTCGACAGGGGCGTCTCGTCGCGCCAGCAATACGGCAGCACGCGGTAGCCCTCGTACGCGAGGCCCTTTCCATGCAGTGTCTTGAAGGCCCACAGCACGCTCTCCATGAACGTGATGTCGAGCGTCTTGTAGTCGTTCTCGAAGTCGACCCAGCGCGCCTGGCGGGTCACGTAGCGCTGCCACTCGTCGGTGTAGCGCAGCACGCTCTCACGGGCCTTCGCGTTGAAGGCCTCGATGCCCATCTCCTCGATCTGGGCCTTCTCGGTGATGCCGAGCTGCTTCATCGCCTCGAGCTCGGCAGGCAGCCCGTGGGTGTCCCACCCGAAGCGGCGGTGCACCTGCTTGCCGCGCATCGTCTGGAAGCGCGGGAAGACGTCTTTCGCGTAGCCCGTGAGCAGGTGGCCGTAGTGCGGCAGGCCGTTGGCGAACGGCGGTCCGTCGTAGAAGACCCACTCCTCGCAGCCCTCACGCTGGGCGACCGAGCGCCGGAAGGTGTCGTGCGCGGCCCAATGGGCGAGCACCTCGTGCTCGAGCGCGGGGAAGCTCGGCGAGGCGACGACCGAGGTGTCGTCGCGGTGGCGGGGGTAGGTCATGGGGCGGTGCTCCTGGATTCGACGGTGTCGGCTACTGCGCTCACCGCGAGGACGACGGCGCTGTCGGCGCTGCCGCGGTACCACCCCGCTTGCGGGCTCCCCCATCGCTGGTGGATGCCCGCCTCTCCGCATCGGCTGTGACGGGCCTGCCCCGCTCGGGTCTACCAGCCGCTCAGGAGCGGCGTTCTTCCGAGGACTCCCCGGTGATGGCCGGATCGGTGTCGATGTCTCCATGGTAGCCGCCCGCCCGTCGGGAATGAACCGGCGGGCGGGTACGCTGAGGGACTTGTGACCGCCTCGACGACGCCCCTCGCACCCGTGCCCGCCGCCTCCGACCCGCGCATCGCGCGCCGCGCCCGCTGGGCCTCGCTCGTGGGCACCTCGCTCGAGTCGTACGACTTCTACCTCTTCGCCTACTTCTCGGCGTTCTTCGCGGGCCCGCTCTTCTTCGAGCCGCTCGGCGCGGTGGGCGCCAACCTCGCGGCGCTCGCGACGATCGGTGTCGCCTTCGTCATCCGCCCGCTCGGCGCCATCTTCTTCGGCCACCTCGGCGACCGCATCGGCCGCCGCACTGTGCTCATCGTCACGATCACGATGATGGGCGTCGCGACGGGGCTCATCGGCGTGCTGCCGACCTACGAGCAGGCCGGCTGGTTCGGCGCGGTTCTGCTCGTGCTGCTGCGCGTGGCGCAGGGCGTCTCGCTCGGCGGCGAGTGGGGCGGCGCCGTGCTCATCGCGACCGAGCACGAGTCGCGCGCCAAGCGCGCCTTCGCGGCGGCGATGCCCCAGCTGGGCTCGCCCATCGGCTCGATCCTCGCGGCCGTCGCCTTCCTCTGGCTCACGCTCTCGCTCTCGAGCGCCGAGATCAGCGAGTGGGCCTGGCGCGTGCCGTTCCTCACGGCGATCCCGCTGCTCGCCGTCTCGCTCTACCTGCGGCTGGCGATCACCGAGACGCCGGTGTTCACGGCGGTGAAGGATGCCGGGCGCGCGCCGCGCATCCCCCTCGCCGCCCTGCTGCGCGCCCAGCCCGTCACGATCGTCGTCGCCGTCGGCGTCGCGCTGCTCGGCATCGGCTCGTACTCGCTCATGAACACCTACACGATCAACTACGGCGCGGCGGTGCTCGGCTTCGACTACTACGAGCTGCTCATCGCGACGACCGTGGGAGGGCTGCTGCAGCTCGTCACGATCCCGCTCTTCGGCGCCTGGGCGACGCGCATCGGCTCGGGGCTCATCGTGGCGATCGGGGCGCTCGGCACGCTGCTCGTGTCGTTCCCGATCTACTTCTTCTTGCAAGACGCGAGCTTCGGCTTCCTCGTCGGCATGATGATCATCGGCGGCATCCTGCCGACGATGAGCTGGGCGGCGCTCGGCGGCATCTTCACCGAGCTCTTCGACGAGCGCTACCGGTACTCGGCCCTCGGCTTCTCGTACGCCCTCGCGGCGGTCGTCGCCGGCTTCGTGCCCGCGCTCACGGGAGCCCTCGGGGCGGCGACCGGCAACGCCTGGTGGCACCCCGCGATCGTGCTCGCCGGCATGTCGATCATCACGCTCGTGGCCTCGCTCGTGGCGATCCGCATCCGCGTCGATCGCGACGATGCGCCCGAGGGCGCCGACGCAGCCGTAACGAGCTAGGGAAGGCGGGTCACCTGCGTGTGCTCGCGCAGGGGATCGAACCAGCGCGTCTCGTTTCGAGCGTGCTCCTGCCGAAACGACCATGCGAGGATGTCGGCGAGAGCAAGTAGGGGTTCGTCAGAGGGTCGAGCGTGCATCGCGACGACGTCGCGGCCAATGCGCTGGGCCCGCCGCAGGTCTCGGATCGTTCGGCGGTCTGCCTCGTTCTCGTCGGCGAGACGATGTGAGCGGCATCGTCGAGCGACCTCAGTTCTGCGCGCTGATACATCTCGCTGGCGTGCATGGCATCCGTGCCGTAGAACTCACTGAGCGCCATACGGGTTGCGACGAGTTGATCTGCGTCGACCATCGCGGCCGCAACGATGTAGTACGGATTGGGCCCGTCGAACTGGAAGCTCTCATCGATGAAGACAATCGGGTTGTCAGTCGATGCGTAGCGGCCCGCCAACTCGAGTCTCACGGCGACTCCTGCGCCGCACTACGAGAAGGCTCTGATGCGGACACAGGTCGGGCACCCGTTAAAGCGAGCAGCCCCAGGTAGTCCGCAGACATCTGGGGCATGACGCTTCGTTGGCCCGGAATGAATCCGCACGAACTACCCGCGTTGCTCGCCTCGAGGTTACCACCGACAGAGTGGCTCAAGCCAGCCTTCACAGTGCGGTCACAGAACGCCAACAGCGTGCAGGAGCGCGCTCCAGTTCGGTGAATTGCTGATGTTCGACTCCGTTACCAGCAGATAGCGCCATACGCCGAAACTCTTTGACTCGTTGACGGCGGCGACCCAATCCTCAGCGGCACGCTTCTTGGCAGCGACATCTAGGTCGTTCGCCGCTGCGGCGTCGGACTTGGTCTCGACCAGCCAGTGCACACCTTCTGTGTCAATGACAATGAAGTCGGGGAAGTAACGCCCGGTGGGCATTCGGGTGATGTACGCGCCGTCCGACGGGTAGAGCCGCAGCCACCACGAAACGTCGTCGCTCTGGTCCACGAGCGTCGCAAACGCGAACTCGCCCGTCTTCGAATCGAACGATGCTGCAGCTTCTGCTGACTTCGTCCATTCGCCGTACCACGCTCCGACGACGAACTCGGAGTACCAGGAGTGAATGATCGGTGGCTTCGGGCGCGGCTGCAACAGCTCGACAGGTCGCCACACGAAGCTCGGTTGACGGTCGTTGCGATCGTAGGCGGCCCTGACAAGCGAGGCGATCGCCGTGATGGCCTGGGCCGCGCGCTGCGAGGTCCAGTCTTCTGGCTCCGACCCGACAACTCCGGAGGCGGCCAGGAAAGTGTCGGCGATGCCTTCCGCCCACACACGCTCGGTCAGCAACTGAGGTACGAGGCCGAGATTCATGATGCGCATAACGAGGTCGGTGCGCACTTCTGCGGCACTGACATAGTTCTGGGTTGCGCTCACGCTCGTGACGGCCTCGGTGCGCACGTTCACCTCGTCGTCGAGATTGCGATCGGCAACGATCGCCTGGCCCTGAAGGCTGACTTCGTAGTTGACTCGATGCTGCTGGCCGGCGATCGTCACCGCATCCATGTCGACGCTCTCGAGACTGAACGGCACCGGGACCAGCGCGCGTTCCCGACGTGGAAACACGATGCGCGGGCGCCCCGGCACGAAGGGCAGGTGCTGTCCAATGGCCTCGATGTCTCGCTCGATGCTCACGGCGCTGGTGTCAACAGACTGGATGATCAGCAGATCAGCTTCGCTCATGCCACCGAGTACGCCGTCACTGTTGCCGGGTTCGCCGACCACTCCGGGCGTGATGCGCACCGTGCCACCGGGCAACTCGGTGCTGATGGGCGGCACTCCCCCTGCGTCGACAGGACCGCCAGGCGATGGTGCGACGCTTGCAATGCGCTCGAGCAGCGAGTCTTTGCTACGCAGCAGTTGCGTGTAGCTCTCGTGGGCGACGACATCGACATGGTCGATGGCGGGAATCCCCGTTCTCACACCGAACGGAAGGCGAAGCCCTCGCCCGAGGATCTGTTCGGTGAGCGTCTGCGACGCCAATGCGCGCAGACCAATGATCACGCCGATGTTCTTGACGTCCCACCCCTCTTTGAGCTTGTCAACGCTCACGATCGCGCGCACGGGCGAGTCGGGCTTCTCGACATCAGCAAGGGCAGCCAGCGCCGCATCGCTCGACTGCGAAGTGACGAGCAGCACCTGGCCTTCATCAGGAAGGTGTCGGGCGAGTTTGTCGGCGACGAGACCAGCGTCGTCGATCGTCTGGCAGACGACGAAGAGAACCGGAGTCACGCGTTCGCGGCCGTGCTGATCGGCATACGCGTACCAGGCGGGCTCGCGGAGCGCGCGAAGGTGAGCGGCGTCGGCGAGTTGTGTCTCGATGTCCTTCAGGCCGTCCTGCCGATAGACGACAACAGGAATCTGCTTCGGCGAGGCTGTACCGGTAGATGACCTTGTCGAGGTCGGCACTGTCGGGCGTCGCGGTCAACCCGACAAGGGCGCGCGGCGACAGGTCGCGAATGGCCGCGCTGAAGGCGGTCGCGCTCGACCGATAGACGTGGTGCTCGTCGGCGATGATCACCAGGTCTTCGGCAGCCCGCAAGTGGTCGTACAGGCTGTCGCCGATGAACTCGTCGTCGGCGCGCACCTTACGACTCGTGTTGGCGGTCGGCTTGATGAGCTGCTGCACGTTGAAAACGAAGAGCTTGAGCTGCGCCGCGTCGTGCAAGGCATCACCGACTTGACCGCGGGCGAAGTTGTCGGCGGTGATGAGCAGTGGCTCGACCGTGCCGCCCTTCACGAACTTTGCACTGCCGGGAGTGAAGTTGGCGATCGTCTTCTCGTAGATGGTCGTGCCGGGCGTGACGAACAGCACGGTGCGCACCCCATTCCTGGCGAGGTACTCGATGAGGCCGGCGGCCAAATAGGTCTTGCCGACACCGGTCGCGAGGTCGCACACGACCTCTCCGCCGTCTCCGTCTTCAATGCTTTCGGCTATGGCGCCGAGCGCAATTGCGTTGGGCTTGCGTAAGTCCATCGCCGTGGCGATCTCGTCGATGAGGTACTCGTCATACTCGATCCAGGTCATCGCGTCACCGCCCCGGTGCGGGAGAAGAGGTCGCGCGGTATGCGCAGAATTCGCGAGCCCTTGTTCAGGTCGCGCAGGATGGTTTGCGCGTCGTCGGTAACTGCGGTACCGGCGACCAGCGCGGTCTCGCCCTCGGCGAGCGCCGCCGCGATGTCGGCAACCGCGGTGGCATCGACGACGCCGTCGACCACGGCCAGCCGCGATCGCCCCCGAGCGCCGGTGAAGACAGGATGCTCGATGAGCGCGTAGCCGAGCTGAGCGGCCACGGCCCGACGCAACGTCGCAGTGTCGATCCCCTCGGCGCGATACACCTCGAGCCCGGCGTCGGAGTCGAGAACCTGCCAGCAGCTCGAGGCAATGCGCAGGTCGCGAAAACCACCACCACCCGTCCAGCCGGCCGACTCGGTGATGCCGCCCGGGTCATCCCCCGCGACCACTTTCTCAAGCCGGGGCTTGGTGAACGTATCGGCCGTGTTCTCGCTGAGCTCGACCGTCACCCACCGACGGCCCATCTTGTGCGCCACGGCGGCGGTTGTGCCCGAGCCGGCGAAACAGTCGAGCACAATGTCGCCAGAAATGGAGCCGATTTGCAAGACGCGCTCGACGAGCCGCTCCGGCTCTGGCGTCGCGAATGGCACCTCGTCAGGAAAGAGGAGACGCATTTCACTCTTTGACTGACGATTGCCACCGACTTCCTCTACCTGCCAAATCGTGGAGGGCACGCTGTCACCAACCTCCGTAAGGAACTTCTTGATCTGGGGGACGCCATTCCCGTCTTTGCCGAAGTAGATCCGGCCCTCGGCGATCATCTGCTCAACTTCAGACTTCGATCTACGCCAGCAGTTTCCGGCTGGGGGCATGTGGCACTTGCCGGTCTTCGGAGACACGACCGGATAGGTGAGATTCGGCCGGATGTTGGGCCCTTGCAGAGGGACAGCAAGCCAGGGGCCCCTCGGATCCTTGTCGGGATTTCGGTAGACCTTGTTCATGCGTTCAGATCTTGGAAGACGATTGGCCCGCCAGTTCTGGATGTCTGCCGCAGACACCAGGATGATGTCGTGCGCACTGGAGAACCGGGTTGCGTCATTTCGAACGGTGTCTGCTTTCTGCCACACGAGCGATGCAACGAAGTTTTGCCGCCCGAAGATCTCGTCCATGAGCACCTTGCAGTACGCCATCTCGGCGTCGTCCAGGTGCACCCACACGGAGCCGTCAGGCGCCAGCAATTCCTTGATGAGCACAAGACGTTCGCGCATCATGCCGAGCCACACCGAGTGCTCAAGCGAATCGTCGTAGTGCTCGAAGGCCTGGCCGGTGTTGAACGGCGGGTCGATGTAGACGAGCTTGACCTTGCCCCGATACTCGGCGGCGAGCTCGGGCGTATGCACGAGCGCGCGCAGAGCATCCAGTGAATCTCCTCGAATGAGGAAGTTGTCGCTCGCATCGCCGGTGACGTCACCCACTCGGCCCACCTCATCGAGCAGCCGTACCTCGCGCGCCCGCGGGTCATCACGATCGACCCACTCGTAGCCCGACTCACCGTGCGACAACAGTGCGTGGTCTTTGTTGGCCCAGGTGAGCGTGAGGCGACCAGTCACAGGCAGAGTTCCTTCGATTCGGGAGGCGGCCACGACAGTCACAGCCGATGCACCCTCACAGTATCGGGCGGCTCCGACACCTTTCGCGGCAGGTCACCACAGCCTTAGGCTGAGCGCGACCGGAGCCGGCCTCGGCTTCGGCGACTCCGCCCCGAGCACGCGGGAGCTGCGATGAGCGACGACACCCCCACCGAGCGCTTCGAGCCGCCCACGGCGCCGCTCCCCGCGGCGACCGCGACGGCGACCGCCGAGCCGCCCGAGGAGGGGCGCAAGCGCGGCATGCTCATCGCCCTCATCGCGATCGCCGCCGCCATCCTCATCGCCCTCATCGTGCTCATCGTCGTGCTCGTCGGCAACGCTGGAAGCCCCGAGGCCTCGCCCGCACCCACAGCGACGCTGAGCGAGTCGCCCTCGCCGACGCCGGAGGAGACCGAGAGCCCCGAGCCGAGCGACGAGCCGAGCGCCTCGCCGAGCGCGACCACGCCGCCTCCCCCGCCGCCGCAGAGCCCGAGCTTCGCGACGTTCTCGGGGCCCGATCGTGCCTCGTGCCCCGACACCTCGAGCGCCGTCGCGATCACCTGGAGCTGGAGCAGCACGAACGCCGTGCGCGCCTGGTTCGGCATCGGCACGACCGACGCGCGCGCCGAACCGTTCGAGTCGGTGCCGACGACGGTGACCTACACGTTCAACTACCAGTGCTCCGAGCCGAGCCAGATCTACACGGTCACGCTCGAGGACTCGGCGGGCCGCGTCACGCACGCGACCGTCGAGATCGTGCGGCAGTAGTCGCCGTTGGTCACGAGGCGATCATCGTCGTGACGTGCACGGCGCTCGTCAGAGTGCGATGCACCGGGCACTTGTCGGCGATCATGCGCAGCGCCTCACGCTGATCGAGCGTGAGATCACCCACGAGCGTAATCTCGCGAACGATGTGATCGAGCAGGCCGACCTGCGTCTCACAGGTCTCGCAGTCGTCGGCGTGAATGCGCTCGTGCCGCAGGGTCACCGAGACCCCGTCGAGCGGGATGCCCTTGCGATCGGCGTACATGCGCATGGTCATCGAGGTGCAGGCTCCGAGCCCGGCGAGCACGTAGTCGTAGGGCGACGGCCCCGCGTCGTTGCCGATCGGCAGCGGCTCATCCGCGAGCAGCCGGTGGACACCCGCCTCGACCGCGTGCGTGAACGGTCCGGTGGGCGTGCTCGACACCCGCACGCTTCCCCGAAGCAGGTCGTGCGCGTGCGGCTGCTGCGGGGTCGCATTGGGCGCATCCAGCACATAGCGAGACGCCCACGCCGCGATGATGCCGGCGGCGAAGGTGGCATCGGGCCCGCGAGTGAGCAAGTGGTCGGCGCCGTCGAGCGCGACGAACGACTTCGGATGCCGTGCCGCCTCGAAGATCTGCCGCGCGTTGTCGATACCGACGGTGTCGTCGACGGGCGAGTGCAGCACGAGCAGGGCCCGATCGAGACGGTCGAGGCGCTCGAGCTGGGGCTGCTCGGCCAGATCGTCGAGGAGCGAGCGGCGGATGGTGAAGGGGCGACCGGCGAGCTCGACGCGGGCCGCGCCGGTCGTGACGATAGCGTCGATCGAGTCGGCGAAGAGTCCGGTGACGTGGGCCGGGTCGCTCGGCGCACCGATCGTTGCCACGGCGCGAACGCTCGACAGTGCACCAGCGGCAGCGATCACCGCCGCGCCTCCGAGGGAATGGCCGATGAGCAACGACGGCGCCCGGTGCTCGGCCTCGAGATAAGCCGCCGCGGCAACCAGATCGTCGATGTTCGACGAGAAGTCGGTGTTCGAGAAGTCGCCGTCCGACTCGCCCAATCCCGTGAAGTCGAAACGCAGCACGGCGATGCCGCTCTCCGTCAGGGCGCGCGCGATGCGGGAAGCCGCTCGTGAGTCTTTCGAGCACGTGAAGCAGTGGGCGAACACGGCGTAGGCCCGCGGGTCGCCGTCGGGCAGCTCGAGGCGAGCGGCGAGCAGCGAGTCGGTGGACCCGAGGAACTCGACGCGAGGCATCAGCGGTACTCGGGGTTGGCGTCGTACCCCCAGCGCTCGCCGTCGTTCCACTGGCCCCGCAGGTTGCCGTAGGCGGGCACTCCGCCGGCGTCGGTGAGCGCCCTCGCCTGGTGCAGCAGGTTCCAGGTCATGAAGGTGGTGTTGCGATTGGTGAAATCGTTCTCGGGCCCGCCCGAGCCCTCATCGAGATAGCTCGGGCCCGGCCCCGCCTCGCCGATCCAGCCCGCGTCGGCGGCCGGCGGAATCGTGTACCCGATGTGCTGCAGGCCGTAGAGGATCGACATCGCGGCATGCTTCACGCCGTCTTCATTGCCCGTGATGATCGTGCCCGCTGTCTTGCCGTAGAAGACGTACTGGCCCTTCTCGTTGAAGAGCCCGCTCATCGCGTAGAGCCGCTCGATGAAGAGCCGCAGCACTGATGACGGGTCGCCGAGCCAGAGGGGCGAGCCCACGACGAGGATGTCGGCCTGCTCGATGCGCGGCCACAGCTCGGGCCAGGCATCCTCAGCCCAGCCCTGCTCGCGCATGTCGGGGTAGACGCCGAATGCGACGGGGTGATCGACGACTCGGATGAGATCGACCGCGACCCCCTGAGCCTCCATGAGCGCCATGCTGCGCCGCATGAGCCCCTCGGTGTGGCTGAGCTCGGGGCTGCGCTTGAGGGTGCAGTTCACGAAGACGGCGCGCAGGTCGTCGTAGCGGGCGGGCGGATTCGCGCGATCGGTCATGGTGCCGACGCTACGCCTGAAGGCGCCCGGTACGATGGATGCACAATCCACACTCAGGCACCCTTAATTTCTGACACGGTGCCGCACATAGCGAAGCGAGACCTGCGATGAGCCACGCCAGCCTGCCCGACAAGCCCGCCCTTGAAGGCCTCGAGAGCAAGTGGGCGCCGGCCTGGGAGGAGCAGGGCACGTACCGCTTCGACCGCCAGGCGGCGGTGGATGCCGGCCCCGACTCGGTCTACGCGATCGACACTCCCCCGCCGACGGCATCGGGCTCGCTGCACATCGGCCACGTCTTCAGCTACACGCACATGGACCTCGCCGCGCGGTTCCAGCGCATGCGCGGCAAGAACCTCTTCTACCCGATGGGCTGGGACGACAACGGCCTGCCCACCGAGCGCCGCGTGCAGAACTACTACGGCGTGCGCTGCGACCCGACGCTGCCCTACGACCCCGCCTTCACCCCGCCGCTCGAGGGCGGTGACAACGCCAGCTCGAAGTCGGCCGACCAGGTGCCCGTCTCGCGCCGAAACTTCATCGAGCTGTGCGAGCGGCTGACCGTCGAAGACGAGAAGCAGTTCGAAGACCTGTGGCGCACGCTCGGTCTGAGCGTCGACTGGAGCCAGACCTACCGCACGATCGGCGACGAGGCGCAGCGCGTGGCCCAGCGGGCCTTCCTGCGCAACCTCGCGCGCGGCGAGGCGTACCGGGCCGATGCTCCCACGCTGTGGGATGTCACGTTCCGCACCGCCGTCGCCCAGGCCGAGCTGGAGGACAAGGAGATGCCCGGGGCCTTCCACCGGGTGAGCTTCCACGCGCCCGACGGCGGCACGATCGACATCGAGACCACGCGCCCCGAGCTGATCCCCGCCTGCGTGGCCCTCGTCGCGCATCCCGATGACCCCCGTTACCAGGCCCTCTTCGGCACCACCGTGCGCACGCCGCTGTTCGGCGTCGAGGTTCCCGTGGTCGCCCACCACCTCGCGCAGCAAGACAAGGGTTCGGGCATCGCGATGGTCTGCACCTTCGGCGACGTGACCGACGTCGTCTGGTGGCGCGAGCTTGACCTGCCGCTGCGGCCCATGCTCGGCAAGGACGGGCGCGTGCTCGCCGAGGCGCCCTTTGGGCTCGAGGGCGCCGGTGCCGAGGTCTACGCCGAGCTCGCCGGCAAGACGGTGTTCAGCGCGAAGGCGCGCATCGTCGAGCTGCTGCGCGAGTCGGGCGACCTCATCGGCGAGCCACGCCCGATCACGCACCCCGTGAAGTTCTTCGAGAAGGGCGACAAGCCGCTCGAGATCGTCACGACCCGCCAGTGGTACATCGCCAACGGCGCGCGCGACGAGGCGCTCAACGCCCGGCTGCTCGAGCGCGGGCGCGAGATCGCCTTCCACCCCGACTTCATGCGCGTGCGCTACGAGAACTGGGTCGGCGGGCTCTCGGGCGACTGGCTCATCTCGCGCCAGCGGTTCTTCGGCGTGCCGATTCCCGTCTGGTACCGCCTCGACGAGCACGGCGAGCAGACCGGCGAGCCGATTGTGCCGTCAGAAGACATGCTGCCCGTCGACCCGGCCTCGATGCCCGCTCCGGGCTTCGACGAGGCCCAGCGCGGCCGGCCGAGCGGCTTCATCGGCGAGGTCGACATCATGGACACCTGGGCGACCTCGTCGCTCACCCCGCAGATCGCGGCGAAGTGGGAGGACGACCCCGAGCTCTTCGGCCTGGTCTTCCCCTACGACCTGCGCAGCCAGGGGCAGGACATCATCCGCACGTGGCTGTTCTCGACCGTGCTGCGCGCCGAGCTCGAGCACGGCACGCTGCCGTGGAAGCACGCGGGCATCTCGGGCTTCATCGTCGACCCCGACCGCAAGAAGATGTCGAAGTCGAAGGGCAACGTCGTGACCCCCGCGGCGATGCTCGACGAGCACGGCAGCGACGCCGTGCGCTACTGGGCGGCGAGCTCGCGCCTCGGCACCGACGCGGCCTTCGACCCGCAGAACCCCAAGCAGATGAAGATCGGCCGCCGCCTGGCCATCAAGGTGCTCAACGCCGCCAAGTTCGTCTACTCGTTCGAGGCCCCCGCGGGGGCCGTGACGGGCCCGGATGCCGTGACCGAGCCGCTCGACGTCGACATGCTCGCGACCCTGGGCGAGGTGGTCGCGACCGCGACCCGCGCGTATGAGGAGTACGACCACGCGCGCGCGCTCGAGGTAGCGGAGCAGTTCTTCTGGACCTTCACCGACGACTACCTCGAGCTCGTCAAGGAGCGCGCCTACGGCTCGCAGGGCGAGGCCGGCCAGGCGAGCGCCGTCACGGCTCTGCAGCTCGCGATCGATGTCTTCCTGCGCCTCTTCGCCCCGGTCATCCCCTTCGCGACCGAAGAGGTCTGGAGCTGGACGCACACCTCATCGGTGCACCGCGCCCCCTGGCCCACGGTCGACGAGCTGGGTGTGGATGCTCAGCACGGCGGCCTGCTGCCCCTCGTCTCGGAGGCGCTCATCGGCATCCGCCGCGCAAAGACCGACGCCAAGGCCTCGCAGAAGACGCCGGTCTCGAGCGCGGTGATCGCGGGGCCCTCGCTGCTCGAGCTCGCCGCCGCCGACCTCGCGGCGGTCGGGCGCATCGCGCAGCTGACGTTCGAGCCAGCCGACGAGGTGTCG
>LNFD01000255.1 GCA_001464255.1 Actinomycetales bacterium Ga0077552
CCAGAAGGAACGGGCCCGGAAGGAAAGGGCGCGGAGGGAACCGGCGCAGAGGGAGCAGGCCCCGTCAGAGGCGGCGCGGAGGCCGGGACGGCGGGCTCGGGCTCCTCCGGCGCCGGAGCACCGAACTGCGAGCGGAACCACTCGTCGGCGTCGAAGCCCCCGGTCTCCGGTCCGTCAGAACCGGGGTCGCGCTCGTCGGTCACGCGAGCCCCAGGTCGTCCAGCCCGATGGCGGCGCGGTACTCGTACCCGGCCTCCTCGATGACGCGCCGGGCATCCGTCGCCCGATCGACGACGACGGCGACCGCGACGACGGTCGCTCCGGCGGCCTCGAGCGCGCGGGCCGCGGTGAGGGGCGAGCCTCCGGTCGTCGAGGTGTCTTCGAGCACGATGACGCGCTTGCCCGCGACGTCGGGGCCCTCGACCTGCTTGCCGCGCCCGTGGTCTTTCGGCGCCTTGCGCACGACGAAGGCGTGGTAGGCGAGGCCCCGAGCGGCGCTCTGGTGCAGCACGGCCGAGGCGACGGGGTCGGCCCCCATCGTGAGGCCGCCGACGGCGGCGATGTCGGGGATATCGGCGATGAGATCGACCATGACCTGGCCGATGAGCGGGGCGACGCGGTGGTCGAGGCTCACCTTGCGGAGGTCGATGTAGTACGAGGCGGTCGCGCCGCTCGTGAGCGTGAACTCGCCGTGGAAGACGGCCTCATCGCGGATGAACTGGATGAGCTGCTCACGGGCCTCGGTCACTCGCTCACTCTAGCCGGGGCGCCCCCGAACGCTCGATGCGAGCCGTCGGTGTCACCCCTTGCCATTAGACCGACTGGTCTATAGAGTGCTCCCATGACCTCCACCACGCGCGACCGCATCGTGCAGGCGATGAGCGCGAGCATCCAGGCCCGCGGAATGAACGCGACGGGCCTCAACGACATCGTCCGCGATGCCGCGGCACCCAAGGGCGTGCTGTACCACCACTTCCCCGGCGGCAAGGCCTCGATCACGGTCGCCGCGATCGACGACTCGGTCGATCGGCTCACCGGGGGGGCGACGACCTGCTCGACGCGCTCGCCCTCTGGCTCGAGCGCGCGGCGATCGGGCTGCGCGCATCGTCGTTCGCCCTCGGCTGCCCCCTGGCCACGGTCGCGCTCGAGACGACCCCTGACGACCGCGAGATCAGGGCGGCCCTCGACCGGGGCTTCGTGCGCCTGCGCGCGGTCATCGCGACCGGCCTGCAGCGCGAGGGGCGCTCGGCCGAGGACGCCGAGCGCATGGCTTTCGCGATCGTCGCGGCGTACGAGGGCGGCCTGCTGCAGGCCCGGGTCTCGGGTCGCGTCGAGCCGATGGTCGACGCGTGCCGCTATGTGCTCGACCTCATGCGGGTGCGCGCGTGAGCCGCCCGGAGGTCACCGCGACCCCGGTCACGATCACCGCAGCCGACGGCTACCCGCTCAGCGCGATCCGCTACACCGGCAGCACGGCAGCGTCGGCGACCATCATCGTCGGCGGCGCGACCGGCGTCGGCCAGCGCTTCTACCGGCGCTTCGCCGAGTACGCCGCGAGCGACGGCTACGACGTGATCACCCTCGACTACCGTGGGCTCGGCCAGTCGGCTCCGGCCGACCTGCGCTCGTTCTCGATGGACTACGCAGACTGGGCGCGGCTCGATCTCGACGCCGTGATCCGTGCGGTGTCGGATGCCCGCCCGCTCTTCATCGTCGGCCACAGCTACGGCGGCGTCGCCTTCGGGCTCGTGCCGAGCATCGCCGCCGTCGACGCGATCTACACCTTCGGCTCGGGCGCCGGCTGGCACGGCTGGATGCCGCGTCGCGAAGCCGCTCGCGTGCTCGCCCTCTGGCACCTCTTCGGCCCGGTCGCGACGCGGGCGACCGGGGTCATGCCCGGCTCGCTCATCGGTCTGGGCGCTGACATGCCGATCGGGGTGTACCGCGGCTGGAAGCGCTGGGTGGGCCATCGGCGCAACTTCTTCGACGTGCCCGAGCTGGCGCTCGAGGCCGAGGCGGCGGCCCGCGTGAGCATCCCGGTCGCCGCGGCGAACTCGATCGACGACCTGTGGGCGCTGCCGCGGTCGCGCGATGCCCTCATGAGCGGGTACGTCTCGATCGATCTCACCGCCATCGACATCGATCCGAGGGCGCGCCGCCTCGGCGCGATCGGCCACACCGGCTACTTCCGCGAAGCGGCGAAGCCCCTGTGGGCCGACGCTCTCGACTGGCTCGACGCGCACACGAGGCGGCTCGCGACGAACGGATAGCGTGATCGCATGCGCATCGCCACCTGGAACGTCAACTCCATCCGCACGCGCCACGGCCGCGTGGTCGACTGGCTCGTCGACGCCGACGTCGACGTGCTCGCGATGCAGGAGATCAAGTGCACCCCCGCGCAGTTCCCCCTCGAGCCCTTCGAGGCCGCCGGGTACGAGGTCGTGCTGCACGGCCTCAACCAGTGGAACGGCGTCGCGATCGCGAGCCGCCTGCCGATGACCGACATCGAGATCGGATTCCAGGGCCAGCCCGGCTTCGCGAAGGGCCACGAGGGTCCGGATGCCCCGCTCGAGGCCCGGGCGATCGGCGCGACTATCGACGACGTGCGGCTGTGGAGCCTCTACGTGCCCAACGGCCGCGGGCTCGACGACCCGCACATGGACTACAAGCTGCGCTTCCTGCGTGCGCTCGCCGACGACAGCGCGCGGTGGCTCGGCGAGAACCCGGGCGGAGCACTCGCCCTCATGGGTGACTTCAACGTGGCACCGACCGACGCCGACATGGGCGACCCGAGCTTCATCCCTGGCCTCTCGACCCACATCTCGCC
This sequence comes from Actinomycetales bacterium Ga0077552, assembly GCA_001464255.1. Taxonomy (GTDB): domain Bacteria; phylum Actinomycetota; class Actinomycetes; order Actinomycetales; family Microbacteriaceae; genus Microcella. The sequence continues at coordinate 2,828 of LNFD01000255.1, forward strand.
GGCCGAGCGCGAGGCCTTCGCGACGCTCGAGCGGGCCGGGCTGAGCGACGTCGTGCGGCCGCTCGTTCCCGAGGGCTACACCTTCTGGGACTACAAGCAGCTGCGCTTCCCGCGCGACGAGGGCATGCGCATCGACTTCATCCTCGGCTCCGCCGGCCTCGCCGACCGGGTGGTGGATGCCCGCATCGAGCGCGACCAGCGCAAGGGCGACGCCCCGAGCGATCATGTGCCCGTGGTCGTCGACCTGCAGGGTGACGACGATGACGACGACCGGCCGATGATCTTCTAGCGGCACCCGCGTCGAGGTGCTCCCGGTAGGGTCGAACCCCGTGAGCATCGACCAGTGGGCCATCAGCGTCATGGAGACCCTCGGCGTCGTCGGGGCGGCGCTGCTCGTCGCGATCGAGAGCCTCTTCCCGCCCATCCCGAGCGAGCTCATCCTGCCGCTCGCGGGCTTCACGGCGAGCCGCGGCTCGTTCGACCTCGTGAGCGTCATCGTCGCCACGACGATCGGATCGGTCGTCGGCGCGCTGCTGCTCTACGGCCTGGGCTTCTGGATCGGCGCCGACCGCCTCGCGCGCATCGCCGACCGCGTGCCGCTCATGAGCGGCGCCGATGTGCAGAAGGCCATGGCGTGGTTCCACCGCTTCGGGCCGATCGCCGTGCTGCTCGGCCGCTTCGTGCCGATCGTGCGCAGCCTCATCTCGATCCCCGCGGGGGTCGACCGCATGCGGCTCTGGCTCTTCCTGCTG
>LNFD01000256.1 GCA_001464255.1 Actinomycetales bacterium Ga0077552
CCAGGTCGGTGAGGTCTTCGGCCAGCTCGTCGACCATGCGGTCGAGCGCCTCGGCGTCTTCCCGCGCGATCGCGGCGGTGCGGGCGAGCGCCTCGACGATGCCGGCATCGAGGTGCTCTTCGAGGTAGGGCAGGATGCTGCGCCGCACCCGCACGCGCGCGAAACCCTCGTCGTCGTTGTGCGGGTCGATCCACGGCTCGAGCCCCTGGTCGGCGCAGGCTTGAGCGAGCACCGCGCGGCGCAGCCCGAGCAGCGGTCGGCGGTACAGCTCCGCGACGGCGGCCATGCCCGCGATGCTCAGCGTACCGCTGCCGCGCGCGAGCCCCAGCAGCACGGTCTCGGCCTGGTCGTCGAGCGAGTGCCCGAGCAGCACGGCCGCGGCGTCGATCTCGCGCGCCGAGCGCTCGAGCGCGGCGTAGCGGGCCTCGCGCGCCGCGGCCTCGGGCCCGCCCGGCCCGACCACCTCGACGCGCTCGACCCGCACCGGGAAGAGCCCGAGCGCGTGCGCCGCCTCGGCCGCGCGCGCGGCCACCGCGGCCGAGTCGGGCTGCAGGCCGTGGTCGACGACCACCGCGCCGACGGGCCGCCCGAGCCGAGGGCCCTCGAACCCGGCGGCCGCGGCGAGCGCGAGCGAGTCGGGGCCTCCGCTGAGGGCGACGAGAGCGAGCGAGCCCGACGGCAGAGCCCCGAGCGACTCGCGCACCGCGCGCCGCGTGTCGGCGACCGCGGGCGTGAGCCGGGGCCGTCGCGGGGCCGCGGGGGGCTCGGAGGGCATCCACTAAGGTTAGAGCCGCGCTCGCGCGACCGTCTTTTCCTCTTCTCCCCTCTTCGAAGGAGCACGCCCATGGGCGCCTACCCCGTCGTCATCGAGATCCCTCGCGGCAGCCGCAACAAGTACGAGGTCGACCACGAGACGGGCCGCGTCTTTCTCGACCGCGCGCTCTTCACGCCGTTCGTGTACCCCACCGACTACGGCTTCTTCGAGAACACCCTCGGCCTCGACGGCGACCCGGTCGACGCGCTCGTGCTGCTCGAGCACCCCGTCTACCCCGGCGTCGGCATCCAGGTGCGCCCGGTCGGCGTGTTCAACATGACCGACGACGGCGGCAGCGACGCGAAGGTCATCTGCGTTCCGGCGAAAGACCCGCGCTGGGCGCACATCCACGACCTCGCCGACGTGCCCGAGCAGACGCGCAAAGAGATCGAGCACTTCTTCGAGCACTACAAAGACCTCGAGCCCGGCAAGTGGGTCACGACCGAGGGCTGGGGCGACGCCGCCGAGGCCGAGGCGGTCATCCAGGCCGGCATCGCCGCCTACGTTCCCGGCGCGCACTAGCCGCCGCGCACCGGCCGCCTCGCACTAGCCGCTCGGCCGCGCGACCATGCCGACGAGGTCGTAGCTGCGAACGGTGACGATGCGCACGGGCCGGCCCGGCATGGGCGCCTCGATCATCTGCCCGCCGCCGATGTAGAGCGTCACGTGGTACTTCGACGCGCTCGTCGACCCGCCGGTGCTGTAGAAGATGAGGTCGCCAGGCTGCGCCTGGCTGTACGGCACGAGAAGACCGCGTGACGCGGCGCGGCTGTACTGCGATGTCGCGCCGTGCCCGCCGATGGCGAGGCCCGCGGCCGAGTAGGCCATCATCGTGAGCCCCGAGCAGTCCCACGCATTCGGCCCGGCCGCGCCGTACTGGTACGGCTCGCCGAGCTGGGCGCGCGCGAAGGCGATGGCCGTCGCGACGGCGGCGGCGTTGGGCTGCGGCCCGGATGCCGGGGGCGCGGGAGCGGGTGCGCTCGGTGACGGGGCGGGCGGCTGCGGGGCCGGGCTGCTCGGCGACGGCGCGGGAGCCGACGGTGACGGCGCCGGAGCGGACGGCGACGGGGCCGGCGCGCTCGGTGACGGCGCAGGATTACCCGGCGCAGGGTTGCCCGGCGCGGGCGGCGCGGGCACCTCGTGCTCGAGCGACTCGAGGTACTCGCGCTCGAGCGCGGCCGACCGGCCGGTGAGCTCGGCGAGCTTCGCCGCGAGGTCGTCGAGCAGCGCCTGCTGCTCGAGCGCGCGCTGCTCGGCCTCTGCCGCCACGTCGGCCGCCTCGGCGTACACCGCCTCGGCCTCGGCCGTAGCGTCACGGTGCGCGTCGCGGGCGACGACCGCCTGCTCGCGCAGGGCCGCGGCGACGTTGCGGTCTTGCAGCGCGCGCGTCACGACGGCATCGGTGCGCGTGCTGAGCGCGCTCATCGTGCCGAGCCGGTACAGCAGGTCGTCGGCCTCCGAGCCGCTCACGATGAGCGCCATCGTCAGGTCGCCGCCGCCCGAGCGTGCGAGCTGCGCGGCCAGCTGGGCCGCCTGCTGACCGGAGGCGTCCGCTCGCTCGAGCGCAGCATCCCGACGCCGCTCGGCGGTGGCCATGTCGGTGACCGCCTGTTCGAGCGCGGCCGTGGCCTGCTGGTGCTGCTCGCCCGCGATGAGCGAGGCGATGCGCAACTGCTCGGCCTCGGCGTTCATGGCCGCGACCGATTCGAGGATGCGCGACACCGCGATCTGCGTCGCCTCGACGTCGCCCTTGGCCGACTGCACGTCGTCCCACGACGGTGCGGTGGGGGCTGCCGTCGCGGCGGTGGTGCTCGTGACCCCGAGCGCGAGAACCAGAGCCGTCACGAGGGTGACGGCTCCGATCTCACGACGCCCGGGGCGCCGCATCAGAGCCGGCTACCCAACCGTGAGGCCTTTGCTTCTCAGATAGCTGATGGAGTCGGTCGTCACGCCACCCTGGCGCACCTCGAGATGAAGGTGGCAGCCCGTCGACATGCCCGTCGTGCCAATGAGCGCGATCTGCTGACCGACGGCGATCTGCTGTCCCATTTGCACCTGGATGCCGCCGTTCTGGATGTGGGCGTACGCCGTCGTCAGGCCGTTGCCGTGGTCGATGCGGATGTAATTGCCGTAGCCGCCGTACCAGCCGGCGTACTCGACGGTGCCGCTCGACGCGGCATAGATCGGCCGACCGCATGAGGTGGCGATGTCAGTGCCGGAGTGGAACGAGACGCGGCCCGTTATCGGGTGAATGCGCGTGCCGTAGGGCGAGGAGATATAGCCCGAGGCGGGTACGGCCCAACCGTTGATGATCTGTCCGGCGTTGAGACTTGACCCTGAGCCGTATTGCGCGGCAACTCCCGCCTGATAGTCCTTCTCCGTCGCCTCACGGTTCTCGACGAGCACTGCGAGCTGCGCCTCCAGCCGCGCCTGGTTCTCTCGCTGCGCCTCCAGTGCGGCCTGGGCCTCCTGCGCCGCGGTCTGCGCGAGCTCGTAGGCGGCCTGCGCCTCGATGCGCAGCTCGTCGCGAATCTCCTTCGCGACGTTGGCTTGATCGGTGAATGCCTGGGCGGCGTTCTGGTCCTGTAGCGCGGCCGCGTAGATGCCTTCAGCCTGCTCGGTAATCTTGCTCGCGAAGCCGAGACGTGAGAGCAAGTCGTCGGCCCGCCCTGGGTCGGTGAAGAGCGAGGCCGAGAGGTCGCCGCCGCCCGTGCGAGCGAGTTCGGCGACGAATTGACCGGCGCGGGAGCGCGACGCGTCCGCGCGCAGCTGCGCCTCATCGGCCCGGGCTTGCAGCTGCTCGGCGGTGTAGGCGGCCTCATCAAAAGCAAGTTGCGCTTCGTAGTACTCGGCTCCGGCTTCTTGGGCGATCGCCTGGGTACGCTCGACCTCGGCGGTGATAGCGGCGATCGCAGCCTGAATCTGGGTGATCTGCGCCTGCGCCGCAGCAACGTTGCGACGGGCCTCGAGCACGTCGTTCCACGAGGGGTAGTCGACGGCAAAGGCGGGCCGCTCGGTGACGGCGATCGAGCCGGTGACGAGCAGCGCGACGGCCGCGACGGCGGCGACAAACGTGCTGGCGCGACGGCGAATCCCTGACTTCATCATCTCTCTCCTGTACCGGCGATCGCGCGTTATGTCACATCTTCCACACGAGCACCATTGACAACAGTACCAACGGATGCCGCGTTCGGCCAGGTCTCGCACCGCACGCCACGCGGGGCGCCCTGTCCGCAGGGCGCCCGCATCCTTGTCGCGACGCTAGCCCGCGCGACGGGGGCCGCTCGGGAGGCGGGTCGGATCGTCGCCGAACCCGCGCATCCACCCGCGATCGCCGGTTTGGCATTGTGGGCACCCGACCCGTATGCTTGTGCCTCGGTTGCTCTGCGGCTCGCGCCTCCTGGCCCCATCGTTTAGTGGCCTAGGACACCGCCCTTTCACGGCGGCAGCACGGGTTCGAATCCCGTTGGGGTCACCAGCACGGCAGCTCACACAATTGAATACGTATGGCCCTGTAGCGCAGTTGGTTAGCGCGCCGCCCTGTCACGGCGGAGGTCGCCGGTTCAAGTCCGGTCAGGGTCGCCACGGCGACGGGCCCTCTCTCATGGGGGCTTGTTCCGTATCGGGGC
>LNFD01000257.1 GCA_001464255.1 Actinomycetales bacterium Ga0077552
TTCGAAGGCCATCGCGATGTGGCGGCGCAGCTCGTCGCGCGTGAGGTCGCGGATGTCGACGCCGTCGAGCAGCACGCGCCCCGAGGTGACGTCGTACAGCCGCGAGGCGAGGGCCGTCATGGTCGTCTTGCCGCTGCCCGTGATGCCGACGAGGGCCATGGTCTCGCCGGGCTCGAGGGTGAGGTCGATGCCGTCGAGGATTCCGGGCTGGTCGGCGGGAGCATCCTGATACCGGAAGACCACGTTCTCGAACGTGAGGCGCCCGCTCGGTGCGGCGATCGTCGCGGGCTCGGCGGGGTCGGTGATCGTGTTGATCTGGTCCATGACCTCGAAGAAGCGGTCGGTCGACGTGCGGGTGTCGAAGGTCATCGAGAGCAGGAAGCCGATCGACTCGATCGGGAAGCGCAGCACGGTCGCCGTCGCGAAGAAGGCGAACAGCTCGCCGACGCTCAGCTCGCCGGCCGCCGCGAGGGCGACGCCGCCGAGCAGGCACAGCGCGAAGGCGACGTCGGGAACGAGCAGCAGCCAGAACCAGATGCCCGCGATCGCCTTGGCCTTCTCGATCTCGGTTCCGCGCAGCAGCTCGGCCTGGTCGGCGAACTTCAGCAGCGAGTGCTTACCGCGGCCGAAGGCCTTGAGCACGCGGATGCCGTGCACGCTCTCCTCGACCGCCGTCGCGAGGTCGCCCTGCTGGTCTTGCGCACGTCGCGCGATGACGGAGTACTTGTTCTCGAAGAGGTAGCCGTAGATCCAGAGGGGGATGCTCATCACGAGGAAGAGCAGCCCGAGCCAGAGGCTCCAGTTGATGAGCACGATGAAGCCGATGACGATCGTGATCGAGTTGACGATGAGCAGCACGAAGCCGAACGACAGCCAGCGCCGGATGAGGTTGAGGTCGCTCACGGCACGGCTCAGCAGCTGCCCCGACTGCCAGCGGTCGTGGAAGGCGACCGGCAGGTCTTGCAGCTGCGCGTAGAGGCCGTTGCGCATGCGCGCCTCGATGTGGGTGCCGGGGGTCAGCACGAAGAGGCGACGCAGCATGATGAAGACCGCCTCGAGCACGCCGAGCACGAGCACGATGATCGCGGCCGGCCAGATCTGCGCGGGGTCGCCGGTCGCGAGCGGGCCGTCGACGAGGCCCTGCAGCACGATCGGGATGACGAGCGTGACGATGCCCGCGGCGAGCGCCGCGCCCATGCCGGCGTAGATCCACGGCATGGCGGGCTTCGCGTAGGGGTAGATGCGCGCGATCGCCCGGAAGGTGCTCAAGCGGGGCTGATCGGGTTTCGTCGTCGACACGGTGGGTCCTCGAGGCAGCGCGCCCGCTCGTGGCGGGTGCGGAATGGCGATGGTGGCAGGTGCAGCGGCCGCGCCCGGGGTGGCCGAGCGGAGCCTTCCAGGCTATGGGTTTGGTATGACGATTGTCGAACCCGGCCCGAATCGTGATGCGGGCGTTATTGACGGCCTACCGGACGAGCACGCTCAGGCACGTGACGCATCCCTCGAGCTTCTCGAACTCGGTGATGTCGACCGTGACGACGCGGTAGCCGAGCGAGCGGATGAGCTCGGCGCTCTGCGGCGCCGAGGCGGCCATGAGCACGGCGTCGTCGCTCAGCACGACGACGTGGCCGCCCTCGGCTTCGGGCATGGGCATGAAGGTGCGCCACATCGACACATCATCGATGAGCGAGGGATGCCCCACCACGGTTCCGTCGGGCAGCGCGGTCACGGCGCTCTTGAGGTGCAGCGCCTTCGTCACGGGCACGGCGACGACATCGCGCCCGTGCCGGCGCGCGATGGCCCGCAGCTGCCGGATGCCCTCGGCGTTCGTGCGACCCCCGCGACCGACGTAGAGCACGTCGCCGATGGCGAGCACGTCGCCGCCGTCGAGCGTGCCGGGCTCGACGATGCGCTCGATGCGCAGCCCCAGCTCGCGCGCCGTCTGCTCGGCCGCCTCGACCTCGGGTCGGCGCGAGTCGGCACCCGGGCGCGTGACGACCGCGGTGCCGCCGATCATGACGAGCGCGTCTTCGATGAACACCGAGTCGGGCAGCTCGTCGGCGGGCGGAACGTCGACGATCGTGAAGCCCTCGGCCCGCAGCGCCTCGACGTAAGCCTCCCACTGCGCATCGGCGAGATCCATGTCGACCGGCACGCGCTCCTGGTGGGTCAGCTCGCCCTCCGCGAGGCGCGAGCTGGGCATCCGCACGATCGCGAGGCGGCGGGATGCCGCGGCGGCTTCCTGGCGCGCCATCCACACCCGGCGGCCCACCGTGACGACCGCGAGCACGGCGACCACCTGGAACAGGAGGTTGAAGCCGAAGACGCTGATCCACAGGTAGTCGATGAGCTCGCCGCTGATGGGGTTGCCCGCCGAGACGATCGCGAGCAGGGCACCGAGCCACGACGAGACGAAGGCCGCGAGCACGGCGACCGCGAGGGAGATCCAGCGGTTGTCGAGCACCCCGGCCGTGCCGATGACGGCGACGAAGATGAAGAGCAGGAGCGACGAGAAGCCGAAGACGCCGTTGACCTGCGCGAGCACCTCGACCGTGGCCCCGTTGATCGCGGCGAACAGCACGACCGTCACGACGTGCGTGACGAGGGCGACCGCGAGCGCGGCGAGGGCGGAGTCGAGCAGGCGGCGGCCGAGCGGAGTCATGCCCTCCACGCTACTGCCCCGCCACCCCTCCCAGATCTGGGCCAGAAGGGCGCTCCACCGTTCAGGTCGAGCCAGTTTGCGCGGAATCTGAGGGCCACCGCGGCCTAGTGGAAGAAGTGCCGCTCGCCCGTGAGGTACATCGTCACGCCGGCCGCCTGGGCCGCCGCGATGACCTCTTCGTCGCGCACCGAGCCGCCGGGCTGCACGATCGCCGCGACGCCCGCGTCGATGAGCACCTGCAGGCCG
>LNFD01000258.1 GCA_001464255.1 Actinomycetales bacterium Ga0077552
ACTGAGAGAGAGGATTATCTAAGCAGTGGGGAGATTGTCGGCAGCGGAATACTGATCGCGCAGGGCGGACACGAGCGTCAGGGGACACATCTTCTAACCCGTATTGCGAGTTGTTGACCCGCGTCATATTGATGACCTCGTTGCTGAACGAGCATCGCCACTTCGTGTTGTGGACACGTCAGATTCTTGGACCCGGAAGCCGCCACAATCTCCGGCATGCGCAGAATCCTCGACTTTCTCGACCGGGCGGACGACGACCGCGGCGACGTGCCCGGCTGGGTGCTCATCACCCTCATGACCGCCGGCCTCGTCATCCTCATCTGGGCGCTCGCCGGCCCCGCGCTGCAGGGCGTATTCCAGCAGGCGATCGATCGGGTCACCGGCTTCTGATGGGCCCGTTCCGCCGGCGGCTGCTCGACGACCGCGGCTCGGCCGCCGTCGAGTTCGTGCTCGTCGGGGTGCTGCTCACCCTCGTGACGCTCAGCGTGCTGCAGGTGGCGTTCGCGCTGCACGTGCGCACGACTCTCATCGACGCGGCGGCCGAGGGCGCCCGCTTCGGGGCCCTCGCCGACTCCACGCTCGATGCCGGTATCGAGCGCACGCGCGAGCTCATCACGGCGGCGCTGGGGGAGGGCTACGCGCAGAGCATCTCGGCGGGCACGGGGGCGTTCGGCGGGCATCCCGTCGTCATCGTCACCGTGCGGTCGCCGCTGCCGCTCATCGGGATGGTCGGTATCGACGACACCCTGGAGGTGAGCGGCCGTGCCGCCCTCGAGCCCCTTCGCTGACCGCCGCGCCGGATGCTCCGACCGCGGCTCTGCATCCCTCGAGTTCCTCACCGCCGGCCTGCTGATGCTCGTGCCGCTCGTGTACCTGATCCTCACGCTCGGGGCCATCCAGTCGGCGGCGCTCGCGACCGAGGGGGCCGCGCGGCAGGCGGCGCGCGTGTTCGTGCAGGCCGAGTCGACCGCGGCCGGGACCACCGCCGCGCTGCGGGCGCTCGAGCTCGCCCTCGCCGACCACGGCATCGAGGCCGAGGGCACGAGCCTGTCGATCTCGTGCGCCCCGCGGCCCGACGCCTGCCACACCCGGCGCGGCTGGGTGACGGTCGAGGTCTCCGTGAGCGTGCCGCTGCCGCTCGTGCCGCCCGTCTTCGACCTGCGCGTGCCGCTCGCCGTGCCGGTCGAGGCGAGCGCGACCCAGCAGGTCTCGCGCTTCTGGGGCGCGCGATGACAGCCTCGCGACCCGGGCCGGGCGCCCGCCGCAGGATGCTCCGCCTCGACCCGCGCGACGACCACGGCTCGATCCTGCCGCTCATCGCGGGCTACGGCGCGCTCGCGCTCGCGGTCGTGCTGCTCGTGACGGCCGCGACCTCGCTGTACCTCGAGCGCAAGCGCCTCTACACGCTCGCCGACGGCGCTGCGCTCGTGGGCGCCGAGTCGTTCGACCTGGCCGACGTCGAGGTGACGCCCCAGGGCGTGCTGCGTCCGCGCCTCACCGACGAGCAGGTCGTCACCGGCGCGCAGCAGTACCTCGCCGAGGCACCGGTGGGCGGGCTCGAGAATCTGCAGCTCGTCGCGGCGAGCACGCCCGACGGCCTGAGCGCCCGCGTCACCCTCGCCGCCGATTGGCGCCCGCCCGTGCTCGCGATCCTGCTGCCCGATGGCCTGCGGCTCGAGGTCACCGCGACGGGCCGCAGCGTCTTCGACTGAACCGTGGCGCGCGCCCACCAGAATGGGCAGGTGAGCACCGATCGCCCCGAGAAGCCTGTCATCTACATCAGCGTCGATATCGAGGCGGCTGGTCCGAGCCCGAGCGCCTACGCGATGCTCTCGATCGGCGCGTGCGTGGTCGATGCTCCCGACTCCGAGCCGGGCTTCTACGTCGAGCTGCAGCCCGACCGCGAGGGAGTGCTCGACTCGGCCATGGCCGTGGGCGGGTTCACGCTCGACGGGCTCCGAGCATCCGGAACCGCCCCCGAGGCGGCGATGCGCCAGTTCGCCGACTGGATCGACGCCGTCACCCCCGCCGGGCACCGCCCCGTCATGGTCGGCTTCAACGCCGTCTTCGACTGGATGTTCGTGGCCGACTACTTCCACCGCTACCTCGGCCGCAACCCCTTCGGCCACTCGGCGCTCGACATCAAGGCCTTCTACCTCGGCGTGACGGGCTCGAGCTGGCCGGGGACGAGTATGAACTTCGTGGCCGAACGCTATGGGCTGAGCATCACTCTGACGCATAATGCACTCGACGACGCGCGCGATCAGGCGGCCCTGTTCCGGGCTGTGCGCGGTGAGCTCGACGCCCGCGTCTGACCCCACCTCACCCCCGAGAGGCCCCGCGATGACGCTCGAGACCGACCACTCCGCTGCCGACGACGACATCGCGCGCATCCGCGAATCGGCCGCCCGCCTGGGGGTACAGCTCGATGAGGAGGCGGCGCTGCAGTGGCTCGCCGCGATCGCCGCCGATGCCGCGAGCGACGACCACATCGTCACGCATGAGAGCGGCACCTTCGGCCATCGCGTGACCATGCTCGACTTCACGCCGCGCGACCTCGAGCGCTTCCGCCGCATCGGGCAGGTCGTCGAGGTGACCGGCCCGCCCGAGATCGCCGAGAGCGCGCTCGCGCTCAGCGGCTCGGCCGCGCAGTCGAAGATCCAGTCGTTCCCGGGCGACTGCGACTACTTCCAGCGCCTCAATATCAAGGCCGCGACGCGCGAGGAGGCCTGCCGCATCATGGCCGACCTCATGCGCTCGGCGGCGCGGCGCACGTACACGGGCGACGCCTTCCAGTTCCTCGAGGGCAAGCTCGGCAGCTACCCCGTCGACTGCGTGCACAACGGCGAAGCCCGCAAGCACGGCAGCCCCATCAGCTGGACCCCGGCCGAGATCGAGGCCGAGCGCATCGCACTGACCCTCGCCGACGGCTCCGTGCAGACCCTCACCTGGTACGAGGCCGCCCTCGACCCCGGCTGGTGCAAGCTCGACTGGGTCGTCACCGACCCGCAGCGCAAGTCGCTCTCGAACGCCAGCAACGTCATCGACGTGACGTGGGAGGCGCCCGACGGCGAGATCGTGCCGCTCGATGGCTACCTCGACGCGTACTTCCAGGAGGTCTACCTCGAGGCCGATGACCTGCCGACCTTCACCAAGGTCGTGCAGCACGTGAGCGACGACGCCCTCGACGAGTACGTCGAGCGGCTCGAGGAGGAGGTGCGCAAGTACCTCACCAAGCAGGTGAACTACGGCAAGGCCGCGAAGCGCATGTACAACATCTTCCGGCTCTCCGGCCGGCACCTCGACGCGGCCTACGTGCGCGAGCTCTTCGACGAGCCGGCGACGATCCTGTACCAGGTGTGGTCGCTCATCTCCACGCTCGACAATGCCACGCAGCCCGGCTCGAGCATCCCCATCGACGCCGTGCGCGACCAGGCCGATTCGCTCATGATCCAGGTCATCCAGATGCTCGACGGCGAGGAGGAGTCCGAGATCGTGAGCGCCCTGCTGAGCCTGCGTCGCACGCTGGAGGACCAGGATGCGGGCGAGCGCCGCACGGCCGATGTCGAGGCGGCGCAGAACCGGGTGATCAACCTCGTCAACACCTTCTTCCGTGACAAGCTGGAGGGCGTGCCGACCATCCGCGAATACATCCGCTCCATGCAGGGCGAGAACGCGTGAGCGCAGCGCATCCCGAGGTGCTCGTCGTGCTGCACGATGTTGACGACAACCTCAACGAACTCGCCGCACCGCTCGCCGAGGCCGGGCTCCGCATCGTGACGTGGGATGTCGAGCGCGATCCCGACGGGGCTCCCGCGCTGGATGCTCTCGACCGGTTCAGCGGCATCGTCTCGCTCGGCGCCTACGCCGGAGTGCCCGACGAACCGAAGCACCCCTGGATGACGCACGAGAAACGCGTGCTCGAGCACGCCCTCGAAACGGGGATGCCCGTGCTGGGCCTCTGCTTCGGCTCGCAGCTGCTCGCCGCCGCCGCCGGGGCGCCCTTCAAGCCCTCGCCCGTGCCCGAGCTGGGGTGGACGAGCGTGCGCCTCACCGACGAGGCCGCGAGCGACCCCGTGCTGGCCCCGCTCGTGGCCTCGGCCGCGCGCGGTGCGAGCGGGGCCGACGAGGTCGAGGTGTTCCACTACCACTTCGACAGCTACGAGCTGCCCGAGGGCGCCGTGCTGCTCGGCGAGACCGACGGCATCGTCGAGGCCTTCCGGGTGGGGGAGTCGGCGTGGGGCCTGCAGTTCCACCTCGAGGTCGGGCTCGCGACGCAGCTCGCGTGGATCGCGGGCGGGCGCCGCGTCTACGAGCGCGAGGGCGTCGACCCGACCGAGCAGGAGCGTCTGAGCCACGAGAACTGGCGGCTCTACCGCGAGCAGGCGCACGACGTCGGTGCGGCGTTCGCTGAGCAGGTTCGCCAGTACGCCGCGCGAGGCTGAACGCCCCCGGCGCGCGCGCTGGGCGCCCTCTGCATGCTCCCAGAGAGCCGACGTAGCGTTGGCCCCATGACCGACCTCGCGGGTGCCTCCATCATCGTCCTCGGCGCGACGGGCGGCCTCGGCCGCGAGTTCGCCCACCAGCTCGCCGCCTCGGGCGCGCGCCTCACGCTCACGGGCCGCTCGATGCTCGCGCTCGACGACCTCGGCATCGACGGCGCCGCGCTCATCCCCGCCGACCTCACCGACGCGGGCGAGGCCGAGAAGGTCGTCGCCGCTGCGAAGAACGCCCACGGCCGCGTCGACGGCGTCATCGTGGCCTCGGGCGCCGTCGCGTTCGGCCCGCTCGTCGACACGAGCGACGAGACCCTCGAGGCGCTGTGGGCCATCAACGTGCTCGCCCCCATGCGCGTGCTGCGCGCCGCCGCGCCTGCCCTCGCCGAGAGCGCCGCCGCGGGCGGGTCACCGTTCGTCGTCTCGATCAGCGGCGTCGTCGCCGAGACCCCGACGGCCGGCATCGGCGCGTACAGCGCCGTCAAGTCAGCCCAGGCCGCGGCGCACCAGGTCGCCGCGCGCGAGCTGCGCCGTGCGGGCATCCGCGTACTCGATGCGCGCCCCGGCCACACCGAGACCGAGCTCTCGAAGCACCCGATCTCGGGAGAGCGCCCGGCGTTCCCCGTCGGCTACGCGCCCGCCGCGGTCGTCACGCGCATCCTGGATGCCGTGCGCGCCGACGAGAAAGACCTTCCGTCGAGCGCGTTCCAGGGCCTGCCGACCGCGCAGGCGGTCTAGACCGGTTCGGTCGGTCCGGTCGGTCCGGTCGGGCCGACTTCGCCGGTCGACCCCGTCGGTCCTGTCGGGCCGATCTCGCCTGTCGGGCCGATCTCGCCTGTCGGGCCGGTTACCCCGGTCATCCCATCACTGGTACTGCCGGTCGGGCCCGTCGGCCCGACGGAGCCAGTCGGGCCGGTCGCCCCCGGCAACCCTTGATCGCCCGTCGGTCCGGCACTGCCCGTGGGGCCGGTGGGTCCGACACCGCTCCCGGAACCCGCGGGGCCCGTGGCTCCCGCCGCTCCGTCGACGCCATCGGCACCGTTCGATCCGTTGCGGCCGTTGATGCCGTCGCGACCGTCTGCGCCGTTCACGCCATTCGTGCCGTCCTGGCCGTCCGCGCCGTCCGTGCCGTCTCGACCATCGTCACCATCGGCTCCAGCGGGGCCCGCCGGGCCCATGGGCCCGGGCATCAGCAGGTTGACTCCGGTCGTCAGCGCCGCGGTGGCCGCGGCGGTTCCGAGCACCAACAGAACATCGCGACGACTCGGCATGAACCACTCTCTCTTTCGGGTGCGATCAGCCTAGCTTCACGCCGGCTTCGAGCGAAGGTTTTCTCAGGCACCGAGGTTCGACCGCATGAGCTCCAAATGGTCTCGGTGCTCTGCGGGGATGCCGTCGAGGGCCAGTAGCCGCTCGACCTCGGCGCGCGCGAGCGCACGATGGCCGATGCGCCACGCTGCGTCGGCGCGCTCGAAGGCCGCCGCCCAGCGGTAGACCTCGGTGTCCACGAACAAGGTGTCGTCGGGTAGCTCGAGGGCCGCGGCCGCACTGGCGAAGACCCACGCGGCATGGTGCTGGCGCACCAACCGATGCCGCCGGGCGAGCCGGTAGAGCGGTTCGGCCCGCTCGGGGCGGGCATCCCACGCCCGAATCATGGCGTCGGTCGCTGTGGGCGACGCGATCGCCTCTTCGATCAGGGCAGCCTGGTACAGCGACCAGAAGACCTCTTCGGCCCAGCCGCCCATGGTCGCGCGTCGTCGGTACTGCTGCAGCGCCAACTCGTGCTCGCCGGCGTCTCGATAGGTCTGCGCCAGGTAGAAGACCGTGCGGCTGGAATCGGGGTGCTCGAGCAGGTCGAGGCCGAGCAGGGCGACGTCGCGCTCGAGCTTCACCTGATGCGATGAACCGTCGGCGACGTGAGTGATGCGCAGGCCGTCAAACCACTCGGTTCGATAAGGAGCGGTGCTCGAGAGGTGCTCGTGCGTGCGCCCCACGTAGTGCCACGGGCGATTGCCGCGAACCAGGTAGGGCATGCGGTACGAGACCCCGCCGTCGACGGGCACGAGTGCGGCGTCCGCCGAGAATGCCGCGAGCTGTTCGGCCAGGTCGTCGTCAGCATCGACGATCATGTCGGCGTCGAGCAGCAGCAGCCAGTCGGCGCCCTCGGTCGCCCAGTCGACGAGCTCGGAGCGGTTGTGCCCGAAGTCGACCCACGGGCTGCGCCGGAGCTCGCCCGCAACCCCCGCGAGGGAGGTCTCGATGAGCGCGATGGTGTCGTCGCTCGACCCGGTGTCGATGATGCGCCACGAATCGATGAGCGGAAGGATCGAGGCAATGGCGCGCTGGATGATCGGCGCCTCGTCGCGCACGATCATGGCCAGTCGCAGGCCAGGGACGGTCATGCGGGTACCCCGATCACCCGTCGTATGGGGCCGAGCCGTTCGAGCACGCCCGCGATCGGCAGCCGCGCCATCCAGGCGTCGCGGTCGGCCACGCCGAACGTCACCAGGAGGTCGCTGCCCTCGCGGGCGGCACCCGCGACGAACTCGACACCGAATCCAGTGAGACGCAGGCGGGGCGATGCCCGAGCGACGAGACCGTCGGCGCCGATGGTCACGAAGCGGTGCACGTAGGCGCGTCCTCCGGGCAGCAGGTGGCTCTCGTGCACCACGAACAGGCTCTCGCCCGAGTCGAGCTCGACCGCGCCCGACCCGCCGCGTGTTCCTGGTCCGAGTCCGCTCGCTCCACGATCATCGAGAGTGGTCTGCCCCGTCGCGGGGTCGATCGTGACGATGCGCAGGGGATCCCACGAGTACACCGCGCGAACGGTGCCCGATGTCGGCCATGGCGCCCAGTTCTTCTCGTGCCGACCGGGCCGCGGGCTGTCGACGAGCACCTCGGCGACGTGATCGTCGCCCTGCGGCACGAGCAACGCGATGCGGCAGACTCCCGATTCGTCCACATCGCGCACGGTCGCGAGTCCAGAGATGCCCGCGTCGCTGGCGAACAGCCGTACGTCCTCCCAGCCCTGCACGGGGAAGGACGACGGCGTGCGGTCGGTGCGGATCTGTAGCAGACGAGGGCTCTGACTCTGACCGTCGACCAGGTCGATGAGCACGGTCTGCGACCGGATCGCGGTGTCGGTCATCTCGTAGCGCCCTGCGTCGGTCAAGCGGTAGTTGGCGCTGCGCACCCCGATCGTGGTCGTGCCCGCCGTGCGCACGATCGACGGGTTGAACCGCGACCACCCCGGTTGCACGGGCGGAGTGAGCGGTTCGAACCTGACCGCAGGGGCCCACTGAGCGAGCAGCGGGGGGACGGTCGCCATGCGGGCCACTGTAGCGCCGGAGCAGCCATTCAGGCCTGCGCGGTGACATCTCGCCGACCAGCGCACGCGCCCGCCGGTAGGCTGAACCCGACATGATCGATCTGGATTTCGCCGAGCGCATCGCCGCCGCCCGCAGCACCTTCGCCGACATCCGCGCCGTCGTCGACGTCGAGCGCCTCGAGGCCGA